>JAAZDX010000211.1 GCA_012512605.1 Bacillota bacterium | reverse complement strand
GCCTTGATCAGTTCTTCAACCGCCAGCTCTTGCTGGAAGTTACGGGGCGAAAACTTCCCGACCACCGCCAAGGCTTGATATCCGGCAGCCTTGACCGCCCGGACCGCCTTCCGGACCTCCTCCCGGTCCAACGATCCGGTTTCGCGTCCACGGTGGTCAATCGCGCCCGATAAGGGATAAAGTTTAAAGGGCACCGGCAGATCCTCCCACCGCAGACCCGGCCCGGGAATGATTAGCACCGCCGTCGGCGCTCCTTTTCCTTCCACAATCGCTTTGGTGGCCAAGGTCGTACTGAGGTGTAATTCGACCGGCCCCCGCTCTTCTTTCGGGAGCGTCTCCAGGAGTCGGGTAAGGGCCTCCCGCGTTCCCGCGTGGAGGTTATGGTGGTTAGTGGGGGCTTTCGCCGTCTTGATGACATCAGACCCCTTGAGTAATACGCCATTGGTGTTGGTGCCACCAACATCAATCCCGATCAGAAATGACATTAACCACCACTTCCTTTGTGATCATCTTTTTCGTTAATTGTATTTTCAACTACGATATGATAATAATATGCTTGAAAGCATTAATCGGCAGGTGAGCACGGTGCACTTTGCAGATTTAGAACTCACGGACCAACGGGTGAAAACAGTTTTGGGGAAAATCCCCCGCGACCAGTTTGTTCCGGAGGAATACCAACCCTACGCTTACGAAAATATCCCCCTCCCAATCGGATACGGCCAAACAATCTCCCAACCTTATATTGTTGGCCTGATGACCGAGTTATTAGCCTTAAAACCAACCGATCGGGTTTTGGAGATTGGGACGGGTTCCGGTTACCAAACCGCCGTCCTCGCCGAACTGGCCGCCCATGTCTATTCCATTGAAACGATCGAACCTTTAGCAAAAAGCGCGCAAGAGATCCTTACGCGCTTAGGATATGAAAACATAAGCTTTCGAACCGCCGACGGCTATTTCGGCTGGGAAGAAGCAAGCCCCTTCGATGCCATCCTCATCGCAGCAGCTGTCGAAGAAGTTCCTCCCCCCCTTGAGGAGCAATTGGTCAACGGGGGGCGACTGGTCCTCCCCATCGGGACCCCCGGCGGAACCCAAACTCTATGGCGCATTACTAAACAGAACAACAACTTTATCCGGGAAAACAAAGGGTTAGTACGTTTCGTCCCTTTTACCCGTCGCAAATGAAAGAAAAGAGACTTGTCTTAGGGGATGTTATTTAACTCTTTCAGCAATAAATCGTAGATCCTTGCCTCGCCAAGCTTTTTGATCTTCTCCAGCATCTTCTGCTTATACTCCATTTCGGCTTCGGACATCGTGTGTCGGTTGTTATCAAAATACAAGAGGATACTGGTTACCTCATCCAGGTTTGCCGGATAAATTAGGTGTCGTAACAAACCAAACACTTTTTTTACCCCCAATAGTCTTTTCGGTTAACTTTGTTTTAATGCTATTCTACACTAATATGGAAAAACCTGCTAAAGTTCGGCCGCCGTCTTCTTTTTTCTGTCCATGGGGACAGAAAGCCAGACCAAAACGGTCCGGCGTTCTGTTGTTACGTGGTTAAATAACCGGAGAAGGTTAGTTTATTTTGCCAAATGATAAATGGCCAAAACATCCTCCTTGTCCAGCTTGACAAAGTTTCCGACTGGTCCCCTTTCCGTACACTTCGCAGCCATTTCTTCCAGCCGGTCCGTGCCCACCTTGAGCTCCTCTAAAGTCACCGGCAACCCCAAAGAACGGAAAAACGCTTTCAACCTTTCGATCCCGGCCAGCGCGGTTCTTTCCGGATGGGCAAAATCCATCTCCACATCCCAGACCCGAACCGCGAATTGGGCAAAGAGGTTCACATCCTCTTGGTATACGTATTTCATCCAGGCCGGAAAAACCACCGCAAGCCCGGCACCATGGGGTACATCATAGATCCCGCTTAGTTCATGTTCGATCATGTGCGAACCCCAATCCTCCACTTTTCCCTTCCCCAACAGATCGTTATGGGCCACCGTCCCGGCCCACATGATTTCGGCCCGGGCCGCGTAATCCGTGGGGTTCTGCATGACGATGGGCGCATTCTTAATTACGGTCCGCAGCGTCGCCTCGCACAAGCGATCCGACAGATCCGTATCGGGGGTTCGCGTAAAATAGCGCTCCAGGATATGGGCGACAATATCCGCTACGCCGCATGCAGTTTGGTAAGGGGGAAGCGTAAAGGTCAGTTCCGGATTGAGGATGGCAAACTTCGGGCGGATTAAATCGGTGCCAATGTCCCGCTTCAAATCCCCCTCCTCTTTGGTAACCACGCTTGCGGGGCTCGACTCACTTCCGGCTGCCGGGATCGTCAACACGACACCCACCGGCAACGCCGTTTTGATCTCAGCCTTCCCCTCGAAAAAGTCCCAGACATCCCCCGCGTAGGGCACACCAACAGCGATGGCTTTGGCCGAATCAATCACACTGCCGCCCCCAACCGCCAAGATAAACCCAATCTGATGTTTGCGGCACAGTTCAATTCCTTCTTGAATCAAGCTTAAACGGGGATTCGGCTGCACCCCGGATAGTTCAACAAAGTCCACCCCGGCTGCTTTCAGCGAAGCAACCACCCGGTCATAAAGGCCGGTTATTTTAATACTGCCCCCACCATAGTGCAGTAAAACCCGGTCCGCCCATGCTTTGGTCTCCTGGCCGACCTGTTTTTCCGTGTCTTTACCAAAAATAATCTTTGTCGGATTTTGGAAAACAAAATTTTCCATATACCCTTACCTCCTTGTCAATGTTTTTTTCGTCTTTACCACTAACCCAAGCATATAATTATTCCGCTCCAATTTCAACCTCGGATACCTTGTCAATCCGCACGATCTTTGTGACGTTCTCCCCTTTCTTATTGGTTACGGTAAATTTGAGCCACTCTTCATACTAAGTATAAGTATAAATTATTATCTCTCCAAATGGTTAATCTTCACGGACGACTACCTATCCTTCGTCAAAGAATTTCTTTTGGCTCCTTAGGTACAGCGCTTTATCATCGAACGCGCGCATCGTCGCCAGGATCCCGTCCAGATGGTCATATTCGTGTTGTAATAATTCGGCTAAATCGCCTTCCAGTTTGAGTTCATTGTCACGAAAATTCATGTCCTTAAACCGGATTTTGCATCGCTTGTAGCGCTTGACCCTGACCAACAGCTCGGGAAAGGACATGCAGTCGTCTAAGACCTCTATCATTTCATCATCTTCAAAATGCAATATGGGGTTGATAAAGACCACCGGTTCATCGATACACATATAGATCAACCGTTTAAAGACGCCGATTTGCGGTGCGGCAATTGCCCGCCCCGCCCCATACTTTTGCTGAAAATCCAACAGGGTGTCGTGCAGATCCTGAACAACCCCTTTAAGCGTGCCGATTTCTTCCCTTTCCACCGGCGAACTTACCTGGTATAACTTTGGATTCCCTAACAAAAGGATCTCCCGTACCATGAAGCGCACTCCTTAAATTATCTTAGAAAAACTCCGGCCAGACTCATCAAGACAATTAAAAAGACCAAGATGGCCATGATTATATTCCAGACTTTTGCTGGTTTCCGATACCAGAAAACGACGGCAACAGAAAACAACAGCGTTTGTATGACCACTTCAGGCAAACCCCGTAAATGAGTGGCAATGGGTAATTGCGTATACACCACGCCTTCCAATGAACCCGGTGCTGGTCCGGCCGTTCCTAGAATGGCCAAACCAATGAATAGGAACCACAGTTTTAACCAACCTCTTTTCTCTTTAAGAAACGAAGCTCTAAGTGGCCACAGGATCAAGGCAAACAGTAAACCTCTAAACACTTGTAATGCTGGTCCGGCGGCCACCCAAGGTGAGGCAAGCGGCCGCATATAGACCCCAAGAATCGCTGTTCCAAAAAAGCTTTTGTAATCCAAGGACGTCGAAGCAAGGAGCCCCATGATAAAGTAGGTAACCATATGGCATGCGGTAATTCGCCAAAAAAACTGTCCCCAAGAATCCTTCTCTTTAAATGGCATTGTAATCCTCCCCAAATTTTTTAAGCCCTACATTACCATTCTATTCTGGGCTTAAAATCAATACCCTGTTTTTGTGATGGGATAATTTTCAGCTAGCCGTTTTATAGTTTTGCAATCAATTTTTTAGCTCTGGCCACCAGGGCTGGGCTCCCCGTAGCTATTGCTCCCTCCAAAATCTCCGTTATTTTAGCCCCGTACCTCTTATCATTACTACCGATCTGGACCAGTGCCTCTAGGGCATTCGCCTGAACAATCTTACTCTTACTCTTTTCTAACCAAGAAAGTAAAGTTTCGATCACCAAAGTTTTCTCCACATCAGTAAGCTCTAAATAGGTAAACATTAATGCCACATGCCATCTTACTTCCTGCTGTTCGATTTTGGTAATCTCGTTTAGTAACTCGTTTTTGTACGGCATTAGGTATTCGGGGTGTACTTTGGCGACCTTTTCGATGACATCTGCCGCCCGCATACAAATGAGCGGATCAGCACTTTTCATACCTTTAAATACTTCACCGAAGAGAGCCGGTTCTCTGATTAGTGTAGAGACAACCTCATTCGCTTTGCCAATAGAACGCCTATCTCCGCCTCTGAGCTTATCCAAAATCCCCCCGCTTTCCATATCCACCATCGATCCTCATCTCCAGACTTTGTCCCCTCCTTGTCCAACGCCGCACCACAGAAGGGGCACTATTCGCCTTATGAATTATTACCTTCCTCTTCAAGCAACCACTTTCCCATCAGCACTAGGTTATCATATTCCCCATCTAATTTGCGGGATTTAATACGTCTGCCTTCGTGTTGGAAACCGAACTTTTCATAAAACTTGATTGCATTTATATTGCTTTCAAACACCTCAAGCTCTACTTTCTCAATATTATTCCTTTCTTTGGCGTGTTCAATTGTTTTCTTCAATAACATACTGCCGATCCCCTGATGTCGATAGTCAGGCAAAAGCCCGATCCCTAGAATGCCAACATGGGTGAAGCCTTCAATTTTTTTGGGGATAATATCACACCAACCAACCACTTTTTCACCATCCAAGGCATAATACTGGGCAAAACCGTTTACCTCGATCATATGAATAAAATCCCTCGTACTTTCTAGCGAAAAACCGGTTACTGTTGCTAGATATTTGCGTTCCCTTGCCACAATATCTACGGCTTGGTTGAAACTTTCCGCATACTTTTGCGAAGCTCCTATAATTGAGATCACGACTTCTCACCCTATTCCGCTTTAGAGCAAATAATTTCACTTAATTAATTATCCTCTTATCGTCATTATCCTTTTTCTACCTGCCCTTTATCGCAATTGGAAACGTTACCTCAAACCGCAAACAAATAAACAAACCATACTTCTGGCACTACTAGACACAATCCCTAACGCCTCTGATAATAAGGTCGTTCGGCAGGATAGCAGCCCCGTAGCTTAGTGACACTCAATAAACTTATAGAGGCCGGTTTGCTTGAGTAACCTATTCAACCACCTCAATCATTTTAAGAATCCGTCCAATTCAGCTTTGGCTTTCAATAACAGTAGGGTAGCAATTAGCTAATAATGACAATTATACATATTATTGCATTCACCGAAACTCAAAACAAAAGGGATAGGTAATCTCCTTCTCCATAATCTGAATATCTTACCAAAAATTCAGAGTCTGTTATGGCAATATATCTATATCGATTATTATTACTAAAATTCATTGTAATACTTCTCGTTTCGGGCTCAATTACATTAGCCACGGACATTAAGGCACAGACCGGGCCTTAGTGCGGCGTCACTTAGGCCCGGGCAAGCCGGGCGCGACCGCGCTTAGGTCCATGGCTGTGGGTGCGTATTCTTCATGATTCAACTTCATTGATTCCGCTTCATGTTTTGCTAACCGCGCCCCGTAAGCGGTAATCGCGCTGTTTAACGGAATGACAAGTGTCCCTAGTAAAAACTGTTAGAATAATTCAAAACATGAGGTGGCTTGAATATTTGTTTTTGGTTTTCATAATGTATCTTCAATATCCGCAACATCTTCTTGCAAAACCACCTCATTTAAACTATCCTCATTCAATTGTTTTATAAAAATATATTCTACTCCTTCGACAGAAAATTGCACCTCCCATAACCTTCCATCAGTTTGGTCAACAAGGATAAAATTCCACATGTTTTTTGTAGGGTATAAAGCAAATCTACCAATCTCATTCTCTTCGCTATCAGCGAGTCGTTCACTATTAATAGCAAATATGAAACCTTGATATTCAGAAGTACTTCTATTTACTTGCCATATTCGACCCGTAGCAGAATCTAATAGTAAAAGTGTCCAAATATTCTCTGTTATATACAAACGATATCTAACATTCGAGTTTTGATCAAAATCTGTTCCAGAATATAATTCATTTTGTTGTGAAAAAACTGTAATATTTAATCCTAATATTAGTAATACTAAAGCTACAAAAAAAATAATCCTTTTCAAACTTATCACCTCATAAATTATAATCTCTCATAACAAGACGTTCTTTCTTGTCATCCCAATGTTGCCGGACCTTAGAAGCGCCGACTGGACCCTAGCATATGCCCATAGTTTAACCGGTGCTGTCCAGACCTGGCTTAGGCCTGGCAATATGGGCCGGAGTGTTCGGAGGGAACGGAGCCGGAAACCCTGTTGTTAGGCGAAGTCATGGCACCTCTTTCAGTTTTTCAAGAATATCTTCAACTTCTTTAAATATTTTATCTCCAGTTTCCCAAAACTCTTTAAAAGATTTTCCCCCATCAATAAATAACCGATACCTTTGCATTTGCTTTGAATGCTTTATTATTTCGTCTATATTAGATATTATCTCGCTAGCTACTTTCCCATCCATCGAAACTCTAAAATCTAACAAACCCCTTCCAAATCGATATATTATGTTCTTCCCTTCTTCTATACTCTTAGGATGACTGTCACGTTCGACAGACCATTCAGCAAAATAACGCCTACAAAAATTAATTAGATTCCTTTTCAATATTTCGTTACTCTCTATATAGTCAGTTTCATGTTTTCTTTCTTTTACTGTATGACCAAGACTTATGATTTTTGAAGTTAAATGCCTAACAAGTTTATTACGTAAATCCTCAATAGTTGAATAATTATCAATCAAACCTTCCTGTTCACACTTCTGTTTAAATTCCTTAAGTCTTTCATACTGTTCTAGATCAATACTATCTGGGATAACAGGTCTTAAAGAAAAATAAATAAGTGTTGGTTTGCCAGATTTAATAAACTCCTCAATTTCTTCTACAGTTCCTGATTCTGACACCCCCGTTTTTGTGCCGATTCTAGTCCAAAAAGTTCCAATCAAAATATCCGATCCTTCCACTATTTGTTTGTTAATAATTGCCTGGGGTCTTTCCCCCATTTCTGGTGTGGAATGAGTTTCCCACATAACTGGAAGGAGAACCACGCCAAATACTTCGGAATTAAATTCATTCCATGAATGAATGCTCTCGGGAATAAACCTTCTTTCTTCAATAACATCCGACGGCGATGAAATAAGAACTTTGTAAACTATTGCTTCAAAAGACATCTCTTTCCCCTCCCAAACATGCCATGATTTCGCATAACGTTTGCCGATTACCGACGTTGCCTAACCTTAAGCCGAATTCTTTCATTTCCCACCCACCGGCGGCCGCGGCTGCGGTTAGGTTAGGCAATGTGGGCGCGAATTCTCCATGATTCGACTTCTTG
>JAAZDX010000210.1 GCA_012512605.1 Bacillota bacterium | reverse complement strand
GAATTCGGTCCGCCCCAGTTCCATCCAGGGTAAATAGCGGGAATGGTGAACAACCCCCATGGCGTCCGTTTCGGAATAACGGACGCGGAAACTAACCCGGTTGCGTGCCTTGGAAAAACTGGTTGGTGTGGGTGTTGGTTCTTTCTTCATTTTATTTTGCTTCCTCCTTACAACAAAACAGTGTTGGCGGGTATGGTATAAGTAATAATAGTTTTTATTATAGTATAGTTAGAAAAAGGAAACAACTGAAATGACGTAAACACCTTAAATGATTAGCATTGCTTGGCGAAAAAACTTGATTCGCAAAGCAGGAGTTAGCCATAGACTAGAGAAAAGTCGATAAATCGGAAATTCGACAGAAAAGAGGTCGAGGGAATATGCGGGTTGTGATTTGTAAAGATTATGATGAACTTAGTAAAAAAGCGGCATTAATCGTCGCTGCTCAGGTCGTATTGAAGCCCGATTGTGTTTTGGGCTTAGCGACAGGCAGTACCCCCTTGGGATTATACGGCGAACTCATCGCCAAGTACCAACGGGGGGAACTTGATTTTTCCAAGGTAACTACCTTTAATTTGGATGAGTATTACCCGATAGGGCCGGAGCACCCCCAAAGTTATCACTATTTTATGTATGAGAACTTGTTTAACTACATCAATGTTAAGCCGGAAAACATCAACCTGTTGGATGGTACGACCAATTCGATCGAAGCCGAATGTACCAATTATGAACGGCGGATTGCGGCGGCGGGAGGGATCGATCTTCTCGTGTTGGGGCTCGGCGAGAACGGGCATATCGGGTTCTGTGAACCAAATGCCTGCTTAAATCCCCACACGCATTTGGCGACATTAAGGCAGGAGACAATTAAGGTCAACAGCCGTTTTTTCCAGTCGGAGACAGAAGTGCCCCCGCAGGCGTTAACAATGGGGATTGGGACGATCTTATAAGCCCGCCGTATTTTGTTGTTGGCCAATGGCCGGAAAAAGGCAGCGGCGATCAAGAAAACGGTTCAGGGTTTCGTGACGACGGAATGTCCTTCTTCCTTGCTCCAAGTCCATCCGAATGTTACGGTGCTTTTGGACCCAGAGGCCGCAGCGTTATTAGACAAGGAATAAATATTGGTGTCTTAAGCAGTAAGTATCGACCTTAAATAAGTCAAGTCTAAAGCGGACGAAACGATAATTCCACAAGAACGGATTGTGTTTAACGCTGTTTGTTATATAATTATGTCATGAGTGAAGATTTTCCTCGACGCTTGACTTTCTGAGTCGCCCAAGCTAGTAAAGGATTTTCTTGGTTAAAGGGGAGGGTTTTCATTGGAACAGCAGATGATCATTGGGCAGTTTAATGACTCCTATCCGCCGGTAATGGACGGGGTGGCCAATGTGACCCAGAACTATGCCTACTGGTTACATAAAAAATACGGCCGGTGTTATGTTGTAACCCCGGCGTTTCCCGGCTATCGGGATCAAGATCCCTTTCCGGTAATTCGCTATTCCTCTTTACCGCTGGTTTTTCGTCCGCCTTACCGGTTGGGCTGTCCGCAGATTGATCTAAAGGTGCAACGACGATTAAAGCAGATTCCTTTTGACTTGATCCATACCCATTCACCATTCTCTTCGGGACAATTGGCGCTGAAAATTGCTCGCCAAAAAGGAATTCCGATTGTCGCCACTTTTCATTCTAAGTTTTATGATGATTTTAAAGCGGTGGTCAAAGCGGAAAACCTGGCCTGGCTCGGTGTTAAACAGGTAATTAAGTTTTTCTCCCAAGTTGATGCCGTCTGGACTGTAAACCAGGCAACCGCGAACACGCTGCGGGAGTATGGTTACCGGGGAAAGGTGGACGTTGTTTACAATGGTACCGAGTTTAAACCACCAGCGGACCGGGAGGCGCGCCGGGAGGCGATCAATTGCCGGCTTCAAATTGGCCGGACAGAACCGGTTTTTCTCTTCGTTGGTCAGCATGTCTGGCAAAAAAACGTCCGGATGCTCATCCAAGCATTGGCGTTATTGCACCAACGGGGCGTAAGCTACCGGATGATCTTTGTCGGGACCGGATATGCCGAAGCGGAGATGAAGGAACTGGTTAAAGAGGCCGGCCTCGAAGAACACGTCACTTTTATGGGCAGTGTCCTCGACCGTGACCTATTGCAATCCCTTTATACCCGGGCTGATCTCTTTTTGTTTCCTTCGGTGTATGATAATGCGCCGATTGTGATTCGGGAGGCCGCTGCGGCTAAATGCCCAGCAGTGGTTGTGGCCGGGTCGAACAGCGCGGAGGGAATTATTGATAATGTGAACGGTTTTCTGACGCAAAATGATCCGGAAAGCCTGGCCCAGCGGATACAAACAATTATGCGCGATCCGCAGCGCTTAGTCGAGGTGGGGGCGGAGGCACAGCGTACAGTCTACCGTAATTGGGAACAGATCATTGATGAGGTGGCAGTGCGCTACAAGGAACTGATTCAAGAGTTTCGGAAGAAATCGGCTACCTTTGGTCCAGTTCGTGTGGTAAAATAGAATTAAGAAAACTGAAAGGCGGTTATGGGGGTGTCGGTAGATAGATATGTTGCGGTGGTCGGGTTTGGTCAATTTTACGGTCGGAAGATTTTTAAACCCGAACAAATTGTAAAACTGGTAAAGGAACCCAACAATGCCTTTGATGATGAAGCGATCCGGGTTGAGTTGGAACCGGTGGGCCAAGTGGGTTATGTGGCAAACAGTACCGCTACGGTCCCCCGGGGCTGCCATAGTGCCGGTCGTATTTACGATACCTTTGAACAGTTCTGCTTTGGGGTTGTCCGGTTTGTCACAAAGGAGACCGTTATTGTCGAGCTATTAGATAAGATTCGGCTGCAGATTGTTCTGCTTGAGACTTGTGATTTGCACCAATTAAGCTGATTGGTGTTAAGATGTTTGCTTCTTTAACCGTTGCTTGCGGTGAATGAAAAGGGGGCTGGGAAGTTTTCCAGCCCCCTTAGTTGTTTAGACGGTTGTGAAGTGGTAAATTGTGGTTTGTTGGTAGAGCTCACCCGGGTTGAGAACGGTGGATGGAAACTCTGGATGATTGGGGGAATCGGGGAAGTGTTGGGTTTCCAGACAAAACCCGCTATGCTTCCCGTATTTTACGCCGCGTTTCCCGGTTAAGCTCCCATCCAGGGAGTTTCCGGAATAGAACTGCATCCCAGGCTGGGTCGTATGAACCGTCATGACCCGGCCACTTCTCGGTTCGCGGACGCTTGCGGCGAGCGTCAGTTCGGAGCCCTTACGGTTTAAAACATAGTTGTGATCATACCCGCCGCTTATCTTTTCGATTCGAGCGCCGATCGGCTGCCAGGTAGTGAAATCCAAGGGTGTATTTTCCACTGGTTTTAGTTCACCGGTGGGAATTAACCCTTCATCAACGGCCGTATAACGGTCGGCGTTAATCATGAGCTCATGCTCTAAGATGTCGCCATTACCTTCACCTTTTAAGTTGAAGTAACTGTGATGGGTAAGATTGATGATGGTTGGTTGATCGGTGGTTGCCAGATAGTTAATGATGAGTTCATTTTGGTTATTTAATAAGAAACGTACTGTGGTGGTTAAGTTACCGGGGTAGCCTTCCTCGCCGTCTTTGGCCAAATAACTTAGTTCCACACCGACCCCTTGGCCGTTACTGAACTCGTCCGCCTCCCATACTACCCGGTTAAAGCCGACGTTCCCGCCGTGAAGATGGTTCTCCCCATCGTTACGGGCGAGCTGGTACTCTTTCCCGTTCAGAACAAAGTGGCCCTTGGCGATCCGGTTGCCAAAACGGCCGATGAGCGTGCCTAAGTAAAACTGATCGGTTAAATAATCGTCTAAGTCTTTGTAACCAAGAACCACATCGTCAATCTTTCCGGTTAGATCCGGGACCAGGAGCGATGTGATAATGCCCCCGAAATTAATAATCTTCACAGTCATGTTGTTCTTGTTTTCGAGGGTAAACTGGAAGAGTTCCTGCCCACCAAGATTTCCATAGGGGATCTTTGTAATATTCAAATTTTTCCCTCCTTAGATTATTAGGGTTGTTACCCTTGTTTATCCTTTAAACAAAGTCGACAGTAAAACCTATCGTCCTTTATTTAGACAAAAGCGGTAGAGGGCATGGGCGACACCGTTTTCATCGTTAGAGAGGGTTACATAGTCCGCTTGTTGTTTGATTACATCCTCGGCATTAGCCATGGCGATACCGAGACCAGCATACTCAATCATCGATAGATCATTGTATCCGTCCCCGATCGCGATGGTTTCTTCCCTGGCGAAGCCGTAATAAGCGCTCAGTCGGGCTAAAGCGTTGGCTTTTGAGACTTTCGCATCGAAAAACTCGAGGAGGAAAGGTTGGGAGGTACAATAATTAACCGTTGGGGGGACGTCAGGAGCGACCTGTTGCTCAAAGTGGCGGATCGTCTCTACTTCATCGTAAAAAAGAACTTTCGTTACCCCTTGGGCGAGGAGTGCTTCCAGATCGGTAATGGGCTCAGGTTTTGTCCTTGACATGCTGGCGTAGGCGGTTGCTTCCGGGCCAAGCGGCTCCACATATAAATTGTTGTTGGCCCAAATTACCACGGTGGTTTTGAGTTTTTTGCCAAGTTTGTATACGGTTTTCGCATCTTCGCCCCGCATCGTTTGGGCGTAAAGGATCTCTCCCGATTTACCCATCACGATCATCGCCCCGTTGTATGTGATAAAGGGCAGATCCAAACCCAGTTTATCAATCAACGGTTTGACTCCTTGGATCGGTCGGCCGGTGCAGATCGTAAAGATCACCCCCGCAGCGACGGTTTCGTGGATTGCGCTCATCGTCTCCGGCGTTAGGTTACGCTTGCTATCAAGGAGGGTGCCGTCGATATCAACTGCTACTAATTTGTACTTCATTCTACTTCTCCTTCTTTTGTTCAGACCGTAATAATTGATAAATGGCATTACTTTTGAGAACTACTTATAAATTACTAGTTTTTTACGGAAAAATCAATCGCGTTCAGGTTTTTATGTGGAGACGACCGGAAAACTTCACTTGTTTTTTGTTCTGGTCTGTTCAATGACGGAGTGGAGCGGTTGGGAGCCACCCGCCATCAGAGCGGCCGTAAAGAGGCTGTCGATCAAGGGTGTTGCTTCTATTCCCAGTCCGCCCGCCAGGAGGCGGAACCGGGGGTTAGCCAGCGCCAGCCCTAAACCGAAGGCAAAGGTTAGACATAAAGTTAGATAAGTACGGAAAGCAACCAATTTTGTGGTGTTTTGAACCGCAGGCCCGCCTTTATTTGGTACCGGGGGCAGCAAAGGAATCAGTAAATTCTCAATGATCCGTTCGAAGATGAAGGTAATAACGGTGATGAATACAAGATAAGAGAGGAGTTGGTCTAAGTTATACATCTTGACCCCTCCTTAATGGATGAGTTATCTATATCAAGTTTTCGACGCAAAACTCGATTTCCTCTTTTTCACAATTCAAATTTTCGAAATAGACTAATATTTACCGCTAAAATTTTATTTTATGAGAAAAAAGGGCAAAAATGGGTAAAAATCGGTGTAAATATGATTTTATGGTTGCTTTCCATTCCAGTTCATGTTAATATTTTTATTATAATTTGTTTGTTTCTTGAGGATTGAAATCTGAGGGAACAACTTAAAACGAAAGGGCAAATCCGGTGAAAGCCGGAGACGCAAAGCCACGGGTCTAAAGTTTAATTTTGGTTTAAACCAAGATGGCCGGGCTGCCGAAAGGAAGTTGTTTTTATTATGAAGAGAGCAGTTGAGCAAGAGCATCTAAGTGCGAAGAGGGATCTAAATGAGAAGAACCAATGTTACCATTATGATCCTCCTTATCCTTTTATTCCTATTATTCATTTTTCTGGCCCATGGCAGCACCGACCAGTATAAGCTAAGTGGGGATAATCGCGGGCTTGTTCTGGTGCTTTCTGGAGCGGTGTTTTTGTTGGGCGGGCTTAGTCTATTGTTATTTAGGAATTACCTTAGATTAAAAGCAAATTACCAGGCAAACATCATTCTGAATGAAGTATGGGAAACCTATATCAATGCGAACCAGAGTCTTATTTACTTAAAAGATGAAAACCTCCGTTATCTTTTGGTCAATAAAGCTCTGGCTGAATTTTATAACAAAGATGTGAGCGAAATTATTGGTGGGGATGTCTTCACTTTTGCAGATCAGGAGTTTGCTGCCTTCAGTAAAAGGACTGATCTTAAGGTTTTAACCACCAAAAGGGTGGTCGAGGAAGAATTAATCTGGCGGGATCGGGTTTTTGCCGCCACTAAGTTTCCGGTTAAACTGGTCAACGGTCGGCATGGCGTGGGTGCCTATGTACGGGATGTAACCGAAGAGTATAACAATAAACGGGACCTGATCTATCTCAGTTTCCATGATCCTTTAACCGGCCTGTATAACCGGAGGTATGTAGAAAAAGAGCATGAAAAGCTTGCGGCGGAGGATAATCTTCCGCTTTCGGTGATCATGGGTGATGTTAATGGTCTAAAACTGACCAACGATATATTTGGGCATGATGCTGGTGACCTTTTGTTACGAAAGGCGGCCGAAGTTTTGACCAAGGTTTGTCAAAGAGAGGGTGTGGTTATTGCGCGCTGGGGCGGTGATGAGTTTATTCTCTTTTTACCCCGAACCACAGAGGAAGAGGGGGAAAAGCTCCGGATAGAGGTCAAAAACCAGTTTGCCCAAGAATGGATCAACAACCTTCCTGGTAGTATGTCCTTGGGTTGTAATACCAAAAACACCACGACAGAAGATCTAGCCCAAACCATGCGAAATGCGGAAGAACGGATGTACCTGGAAAAAGCGATCGATAGTGAACGGTTTAATAACGATGCGATCCAAAGAATCATTAAATCCTTTCACGAAAGATTTCCCCAGGAGGCGGAGCATGCGCAAAGAGTCAGAAAATTATGTGTGGCCATCGGCAAGAAGCTGGAGATACCCCCGTCCCAATTGAACCGGCTAAAGCATGCGAGTTTCCTTCATGACCTGGGGAAGATCGTCATGGCGGAGACCTTGTTGGCAACGGAGGAACCATATACTGCAGAGAATTGGCGCAAGCTGAAAGAACATCCGGTTGCTGGGTACCGGATTGCCAATTCTTCGCCCCAGACGATGGAGATTGCAAGGTATCTGCTCACCCACCATGAAAACTGGGATGGGAGTGGTTATCCCAAAGGACTGCAAGGGGTCGCGATCCCGAGGACGGCCCGGATCATTGCTGTAGCTGATTATTACGACAAGCTGCGCCACGGAGCATTCGGCCAGGAACCGCTTTCACAAGAAGCCGCTCTAGCTGCGCTCAAGCGGGAAGCCGGAAAAAAATTAGATCCGGAGATCGTCCAGGTCTTACTGGAGATGGTGGAAGATGGTTTTATGTTAGATTGACGACAGTTAAGGGGACCTTTCGGTCCCCGTTTAGTTTAAGCCTCTTTTTCAACATAGATAATGCCTACGGTTCCGGGGCCGCAGTGGGTTGAGATCACGGCACCGGCTTGGGTAATGACAACATTGCGCGCTAGCCCCATCTCCCGGAGCTGTGCGGCGATAAAATTGGCCGATTCTTCGTCGCGACAGTGGGTTACGGAGATCCAGTTGTCGTCGATCCGCCCTTTGTTGGCAGTGGCCCATTCCAAAAGACGGGCATTGGCTTTGCTTTTACTCCCACGGAATTTTTCCGGGACGCACATCTTACCGTCGACAACCTCAATGCGCGGATGAATCTGTAAAACGTTACCGACTAGCGCTTGCGTCCGGGTAAGCCTTCCCCCTTTGTATAGGAAGTCTAACGAATCAACGATAAAGGAGGTTTTCACCCGCGCGGTCATGGCCGTGAGGCGGGTCGCAATCTCCTGAAGAGGAACACCGGCTTCCGCCATCTCCGCGGCATGCAAGGCCAGAATACCAATGCCCATCGACAGATTACGGGAATCGACAATGGCAATGGGGGCGTCGGCCAATTCTTGCGCCGCCAAACAGGCGGAGGCGTATGTCCCGGACAGTTCCGCCGAGAGTCCTACATACAACACTTCATTTCCTTCTGCGATGATGCGACGGAAAAGTTCTAAAAAGGTGGCTGGCGAGGCTTGGCCTGACTTGGGAAAATCCGGTGAAGTGTAGACTTTTTCTAAAAATTCATCCTGGGTAAGGTCGACACCATCATAGTAAACTTCCTCACCAAAGTGGACCGTAAGGGGAACCACCTCAATACCGTAGCGGCTTTTCAATTCCGGTGAGAGGTCAGCCGTGGAATCGGTGACGATTTTGATCGACATTGCAAAACTCCTCCCAAAGGAATATTTTTTTCGTAATCAGGTAAACAGTTATTTAGTCATGAAAAATTGATAAATAAAGAGATAATACCGGGATTAAGTTATTCCAAGGGATACTTAATCTCACCTCCTTGTTTAATCATACGTTGACCAATGATTAATAATTTCGCTTTTTTACTATTAAATCCTCCCCTTTATTGCTTTCGGCAGGACGGACGGGAAAAAGCACATGCCCAGGTTGTAGGAGGATTTTATCCTTTTGTAACTAATATTAATGCTACCGGGAATTATTTTGCCAGGCGGTCGTTAAATAAAAGAAAGAGGACTAATCTACATTACGAGAAAGGTGTGGTTTCTTTGAACCAGCTTGAACAGTTGATGTCGGAGATTGAACAGATGGGGGAAGCGGTAAAAAAGCGGGTCCAACGGTCAATCGACGCTTTAGTCGAAAAAAATCCGGAAGTGGCCTTGGAAATTATCCGGGAGGATGACCTCTTCGATAATGAACTGATCGTGTTTGAAGACAAGATTACCCGGTTTATTGCGGAAAAAAACCCCCACGGAAAAGAACTGCGTCGCAGTCTTTCCATATTTAAGATGGCCAAAGATCTGGAACGCATCGCCGATTATGCGACCAATATTGCGGAGATCGTTCTAGAGTTAAAAAATGATAAATATATAAAACCGTTAATTCACATCCCAAAACTGGCTTCTTTAGCCCTTAATATGCTTGAAGTGGCGTTAAGGGCTTTTCTTGACGGTAATCCCGACTTAGCAGAAGCCGTCTGCCGTAAAGATGAAGAGGCTGACAATCTTTGTGACACCATTTATAATGAGTTGACAAGTGAAGATTTTTCGGAAGGACAACCCCGTTCGATCCGGCAAATTGTTCGGTTTAATATGATCGCCCGTTTTCTGGAACGGATTGCCGACCACGCCACCAACATAGGGGAAGAAACGATCCTGCTCCATACGGGGAAAAGGGTAAAATACTAAATTTTATCGGTTGCCAAATAGGCCCGCCGGATGGCGGGTTATTCTTTCTCCCTACGGAGGAGAAGTATTTGGCCGGGGGTTGGGTACCGCGGATCGAACCTGGGGTTGTCATGGAGAACTTGGAGAACAGAGGTCCCATATAGTTCAGCCAGATGATAAAGGGTGTCGCCCTTCCGTAGGGGATGAACCACCCATCTTTCCTTGTGGGTGGCGGAGTTGAAATTGCGGACGCGGTACCGGTGCCTCTTCATCGCCATGCCTCCAGATTTAATTAGAACGACTGATCCCATTTTATGCGGGTGTGCGCTAATAAATCCCGAATTAAAGATTTTAAGCCCTCCGGTCCTTTTTGCCGGGACGTTAATTATTCCCGGCAGGAGATCGCCACGGCAAGTTGAATATCTCCTGTGTTGGCATCCGAACTAAACAAGGGAAAACCCTTAACTTGTTTATTTTGCGATTTAATACTTCCAAGGAGGAGCAGTTTACGATGGCAAAACGACTTATCCTTGCTTTTACTTTAACCTTTGGTCTACTCCTTCTGGTCTTTGCTTCTGTCGGACCATACGGGACGGTAGAAGCGAAAACAAAAATATCCGAACCCAAAATCGGTCTGCTTGATCTAACCGAGCTTAAAAAGGTGGTACCCCATTTTATTGCGCTGGAGCAACGGGCAAAGGCGAACCGCCGGGTCCTGGAGGAGTTTACGGCCCAGGTTTTGGCCGAACACCAACAGCAGATTCGGGCGTTAAGTCCAGAGGAATACGGCCGCAGTCGCGAACTGGCAATTGCGACCCAGTCGCGGATCGACCAGAAAAGGCAGGAGTTGGAGGAAAGTTTCCGGCGGGAAGAAGAGGCCGTTCTGAAAGAGTTGGAAGCGGTGGTCGCCCATGTTGCGAAGAAGAAAAAGTTCGATTGTATTCTCCTCAAAGGCGGTTTGCAGGTTGGCGGGGAAGACGTGACTGAGAAAGTCATTAAAACCTGGGATAAATGGGGTTTGACTTTTTGGCAGCGGGTCAAGATCTTTTTTGGCGGGAAGGATCCCCGGCCCGATCCGTTGGCGGGCGCATCCTTTAGCCAAGAGCAATAGGAAGTAAAGGAGCGTTATGGCGATGGCAACAAGTTTGTCAGGGAAAAAGGTGCTTATCACGGGAGCTTCATCCGGGATCGGTGCCGCAATCGCGCAACTATTGGCGGAGGAAGGGTGTCTGGTTTGGGGGACGACCCGTAATCTCGCCAAGGCGGCGACCTTCCCCGACTCCTTACGCCAGAAGGTAAAATTCCTGGCCATGGACGTGAATGACGACGCTTCGGTACGCGCCGGAGTAGACCGCTTTATGGGGGAAGCCGGGGGCATTGACATCTTGATTAACAACGCCGGTTTTGGGGTCTTTGGCCCCTTGGAAGAGTTTCCCCTCGCGCAGGTGAAAGCGATCTTTGAGACCAATTACTTCGGGGCCTTACGTTTAATTCAGGCTTTTGCGCCGGTCATGCGGGAACAAGGCAATGGGTTAATCATCAATATTACGTCTTTGGCCGCCCGTTTTGTCATTCCTTTTCAGGTCCATTATTCGGCGACCAAGTCTGCCTTGTCGGCGCTGACCGAAGGGCTACGCCAGGAACTCCGGCCCTTCGGGGTGAAGGTGGTTGCAGTTGAACCGGGTGATATTAAAACGAACTTTAATAACGTTACACAATTCGGTTTAAAGCAAGACTCACCATATCGAAAATGGACCGAACCCTGTTGGCGGGTGATCGACGTTAACATGGAAAAATCCCCCGCCCCGCAAGTGGTGGCCGCGCAAGTTCTAAAGATTATCAGGCAGAAGAACCCCCGTCCGTATTACGTGGCGGGCGATTTCCTTTCGACGAAATTTCCGTTTATCGCCCGGTTTGTCTCCCAACGGTGCAAGGAGAAATTAACCCGGATTTTTTATGGAATTGATTTTAAATAACAGCACTATACATATGCCAGGTAGTTGCCCATCCCTGTAAGTTGATGTAAAGCGTTGAAACTAAGATTTGCATTTGTTTGGCTCCTCATCTGTTCCGCAAAAAAAGCCTCCTTACCATAAAGGTGAGGAGGCTTTTTTGTGGTGGTCTTTAGGCGTTCAGGCGGGAATGATCGCCATTTCTTTGCCGACTTTGACCAGGGTCTGCAGGGCGCGTTCAATCTGTTCCCGGGTGTGGGTGGCGGTGAGGCTGGTGCGGATCAAGGTGGCATCAGCCGGGACCGCAGGGGCGACCACCGGGTTGACATAGACCCCGTTTTCAAAAAGGACCTTACAGACTAGGAATGTTTTGTTCATATCCCCAACCAAGATGGGAATGATCGGCGTTATGCCGTCGTTTACGATAAAACCATGGTCTTTCAGACCGGTCCGGAACTCTTCGGCAATGGCCAGCAGATGCGCACGGCGCTCGGGTTCGGTTTCGATAATTTCCAGGGCTTTCAGGGCGGCTCCGGTTGACGCCGGGGTCATACTAGCCGTAAAGATCAGCGGTCGCGAGACATGCTGAACATAGTGGCAAACCGGCTCCGTCGCGACGAGGAAACCACCCAGGGAAGCAAAGGATTTACTGAAGGTCCCCATAATCATGTCCACTTCGTCTTCCAGACCAAAATACTCGGCGGTACCCCGTCCGTTGGCGCCAAGGACGCCAATGCCGTGGGCATCGTCCAGCAAAATCCGGGCGTTGTATTTCCGCGCTAAACGGACGATCTCCGGTAGATTGGCCAGATCCCCCTCCATGCTGAAGACGCCGTCGGTGATGATCAGTTTCGGCGCATCCGTCCCCAGCTTTTGCAGGATTTTTTCTAGCTCGTCCATGTTGTTATGTTCGTATTTGTACATTTTCGCAAAGGACAAACGACACCCGTCATAGATGCTGGCGTGGTTTGCCCGGTCGCAGAGGATGTAATCGCCGCGTCCGGCAATGGCCGAGATGATTCCCAAATTCGCTAAAAAACCGGCCGAGAAAAGGAGGGCTTTCTCTTTCCGCATAAACTTGGCCAAGCGTTCCTCCAGAGTGACATGGAGATCTAGGGTCCCGTTGAGGAACCGGGAACCGGAACAGCCCGATCCGTATTTGGTGGTCGCCTCGATGGCGGCTTGGATGACCCGCGGGTCGCTGGTTAGCCCCAGATAGTTGTTGGAGCCGATCATGAGCACGGTTTCTTGGTTGCTCATCGTTACTTCCGTGTCCTGGCCCGATTGGAGGGCGTGGAAGTAAGGATACAACCCGGCGTCCATCGCCTCTTTTGCTTTAGTAAAATCATAACATTTTTGAAATAAGTCCAATCCCTATGCACCTCGTTCCATACATATATACTATCTTGCATTCTATTCGCGGGTCATCTGCATTTTCCTGCTGGATCTCTCTTTATATGGAAATTATGCAACGGGATGAAATGGAGTTAAGTGTGTATTAAGCGGTGTAAAATACTGTTACGGAGTTGAGTTACCTTGTTAAAATCCATACTGTCGACGTATAGTTTTTCAAGCTCATTATGGAGTTTTTTCGCTTTATTCAGCCAACCGATGGATCTTTCCCAAAGGTCTAAAAAAACAAGGCGGGCTTCTTTCAGGGTATCGCTGTATAAGCTCTGTTCGTGCTTGAGGAGGGCGTCCGTTGGGATGTACCGACACCGGCTATCCCCATCGGAAGGGAATTTATGGGGCCAAGTGGAGGTGATGACGGCGACCTTCAAGTCTGGAATCCACAGGTGCTCGTAGTTGGCGGGATCAAGGGCACAGTGGAAAACTTCAGCATTAAGACCATGGTCAACGACGGCGCTGACCAGACGGTTTAAAATCTCTGCCCGGCCCGTTCCTGGCGGTCCTTCCAGGATATATAGGCGAGTGGCCGCGCTGCCAATGGACTCTAAAAAATGGACCGGACCATCGGCGGTAATGGCGCTGGCAAAAAAGTGACGAAGGAACCCTTTTTGCCCCGTTGGTTGACAGCCCGAAAAAAGGTCCTCCTTCATTTCATGTAGAACAGTCAACCAAGCCGACTGGTTTAAGCAGGAATAATTTATTTTCCGCCAATTTCGGTAAACACCGAGCGCGGCATTTAAATAGACATAGGCCCGTTCAAAACAGGCTTTCTTTTTTTCCCCCGTTGCTATGATCGGGCTTTTTTTTGCTTTTAGGCTTTTAAGGTTCCAAAAGGTGCCGAGATCGATGATCTCATCGACCACCCCCGGGTGGACCGGATCAATAGTATGGGGCGAAGTACCATCAAGAAAAGCGGTTTTTAAAGCAGGAATCAATAGCCCATCGAGGGAATTGTGATCCGATGAGCAATGGAGATACTCAAGGTCAAAACCGAGCGTCAACAGTTCTTTGCCAATTTCCTTCATAAAAGTTGACTTGCCTGTTCCCGGGCCGCCTTTTAGAATATAAAGGCGGTCCGGATCGGGACCGACCACTTGATGATAAAAGGAATAGAAACCAACGCCGGTATTTCCTCCGGCGAAAAAATGGCGGATTTGACCTGTCTTCATTTTTATCCCCTCCCGAATCATAGATATGTTTTTGGCTGGGACAGAGTGCTTGGCAAGGAAAGATTGACAAAGGGCTTAATTTAGTTTATAGTATACCCAGTACCGTATATATGTATATAAAGGAGGATAGGGATGATGCGGAAAAGGAAAAAAGGGCTGTTCATATTGGGTTTTCTGTTGGTGGCTCTGCCCATTGTGGGTTTTGGTTTGAGTTTGAGCGGTAAACAAGGGTCGGAACAAGAAGCCGAAGCGGCGCGGGTGGGCGCGAAAGCCCCCCATTTCCAGTTGGAAGACCTCTCCGGTGGAGCTGTGGAATTAAAGGATATTTACCGAAAAAACCAACTGACCATGGTTAATTTCTGGGCGACTTGGTGTCCGCCTTGTCGACGCGAGATTCCCGAATTTGTCCGGATTTACCGGGAATACCGGGAGCAAGGGTTGGAAATTTTGGCCGTGAACGTTTGGGAAGACAGTAGTCTGGAACAATTGCGGGCCTTTGTGGCCGCGGCGGAGATGGAGTTTCCGATTCTCCGGGATTTAAAGGAAGAAACTGCTGCTCAATACCGGGTCCGCGCGGTGCCCACCACAGTCTTTATTGACCAAAAAGGACGCATCCAAGAGATCTTTGTCGGGGCGCTTACTTACGCGCAATTAGAAGCCCGGCTCGAGCGCTATCTACCGTAGGGCGTAGCGTCCACCTTCAGCAAGCTGGAGTAAAGTTAAGGGCAGCCTTCGCACTACCGCCCTCAGGCGGGGTAGGCGTCCAGTCCAGCAAGCTTGGGTAAAGAGCGGGCTTAAGCTAGGCGTTTGTTAACTAGTTAGTTTGACTATAAAGGATTGCTTGATATTGCTAAGATTTCTAGAATTCGCGCGAAAAAGTGTTTCTTCGGAGGAAGGAATGAAAGGAGGACCAAGCGATGGAGACTCCCGGTGTCTTTCTCTCATTTTTAGCGGGATTACTCTCCTTCTTTTCCCCGTGTGTTCTGGCCATGGCCCCTGGTTACCTGGCGGTTTTAACCGGGTCCCTCCCGACCGATGAGGAGTATGATCAGCGGCGAATGGTGAAGGCAGCCGCCGTCTTTATTCTCGGTTTTTCTCTGGTCTTTGTGTTGCTCGGGGCGGCCTTTTCGGCTTTGGGTCAGTACCTTTCCGGGTTACGGGTGGTGTTTCTTAGAATCGGGGGCGGGCTCCTTATTCTTTTGGGTCTGTCGCAATGGGGGATATTTCGTTTCTTCCCTTTGCAACAGGAATTCCGGTTTCAGTTGAATAAGCCGCTGGTCGGGGTCGCCGGTTGGTTTCTGGCGGGGATCACTTTTGCCTTTGGGTGGACACCCTGCGTCGGCCCGATCCTGGGCATGATTTTAGCGCTGGCCGGAAGCTCGGGACAGATTGCCACCGGGGTCTTACTGCTCCTCGTTTACTCGCTGGGGCTCGCGACACCATTTTTCTTGATGGCTCTGGCCTATCGCCGGTTCTATCTTTGGTCAAAAAAAATTAGTCGCTATACCACGGTTATTACCTTTTTCTCCGGCTTACTCCTGATCGGGGTTGGGGTACTCCTTTTTACCGACCGTTTTACCCTACTGTCCATGTATTTAAATAAGGTTCTGGGCGGTCGCTCGTTGGAAGACCTTTTGTTGTTGGACTAAATAAAATCACAGTTGGAGATCATGACCCAGAACGGATCTTTCTTTGCCCGGTTTGGATCGCTTAAAAAAGTCTTTACCCAAAACTCATCCAACTCATTCAGTTTAGCCCTGGTACTAAGATGGGTAATTGTGCTTGGGACTAAATCCAGCGCGTATTGAAAATGGCGGTGCTTATAACGGGAACGGGACACTTCGGATCACCTCTAACCTAGTAAATACTATTCTGTCATTTTCCCGGCACCAAAGGTGCCGTTGTTAAGACCTGTTGCCCTCCGCCTTCGGGGTTAGTCGCCCACCTGGCTTTGAATTTTCCCTGCCGGCGTAGCCAAGGTGGACGACTACTTTGCTCAGTTTTTACGTTGTTCTTCGCTGTTGAAAGGAGCATGACAAGCCCCAAAGGCATGTTATGTCGAGAATTTCTTATGGTGGGCCCTGTGAACCAAAGGACAACGCTTTGTATTCTATTGGTATAAATATTCATTGTACAAAAAGATTGGAAATCCTTCCCATAAATTTGCCTTAATCTCGCGATAAAACTGTTTAAATTCAGGTTGGTACAAGCCTTTGTCTGTTACAGACAAAGGCTTTTCTGTATTATTCGGGACTACTGGTAGGACCCGGGCATTTTCCTGGTACAAGGGGCGCCATTGGTTGTAGTAAGGAATAGGATATAGTAATCCCAAAACTACCGTTGGAGCTTGTTCTGGAATACACAAAGGAGGGATTGTTCAGATGTTCACACCCAACGACCAGATGCGTTTGGCCAGGGCATATGTTCCATTTCAAATCTTCTCCAAACGACTGGAGCCAATGGAAGGTTTACTGAAGGGAACAATCTTCCCCGAACTATACTTTCCATACCGAAAACATAAAAGGTGAAAGGAGCTTACAAGATGGATCGGGAACAGCTGTGCATGCTCAAAGAATTGATGGCGCTCGAATTCACAGTTTTAGAATTCCATCTTTATCTGGATACGCATCCGACCGACCAGCGAGCGTTGATGGAATACAATTCCTTTGTTCAGCAACTGAAGGTGCTTAAACAACAATATCAGGACCGCTACGGACCTTTGACCTGGCAGGAACCAAGCACTTATCCCTGGCAATGGATCGAAGAGCCTTGGCCTTGGGAAATCTGTTACGAATAGGGGGTTACTATGAATGTGGATTTATGAGAAAAAGCTACAGTATCCGGCTAAAGTTGGGCGGGCTAATGTAAAAATGGCAAAATACCTAATCACCCAATATGGGGGGCCCGATGGGGAATTGGCCGCTTCGATGCGTTATCTGACCCAACGCTACCATATGCCCACCCCCCAAGCCAAAGGGATATTAACGGATATCGGCACGGAAGAACTGGCCCATCTGGAAATCATCGCCACCCTGGTGTTTAAACTGATGGATCGGGCCTCCATTGAGGAGATTAAAGCCGCCGATTTAGGCGCTTACTATGCCGATCATGACCGCGGACTTTATTACGTTAATGGTGAAGGCGTGCCGTGGACGGCGGCTTACATCCAATCGAAAGGCGATCCCGTTGCCGATCTCCATGAAGACATGGCGGCGGAGGAAAAAGCCCGGGCGACCTATGAATGGTTAATCGACCTCTCCGATGATCCGGACTTAAATGATACGCTCAAGTTTTTACGGGAAAGGGAGATTGTCCATTTCCAACGTTTTGGCGAAACGCTCCAGATTGTCCAGGAGTACTTGGATACAAAGAAGTATTACTAAAACCGGCAGTGCCGGTTTTTTTATTGGCGACCTGAAATATCGGGTTGTTTTTTTTACGGAAGGTTTGGTTAAGCTATAAACGAAGAAATTCCCGGACTTGCCCGGAAAAGCTTGGAGGTGGCAAGGTGGCCAAGAGAAAACGGCCTGCCGACAAAAGGAAAAGCCAGTTGGAGAACCTAAAATGGGAAGTGGCTGATCTTTTAGATTTAGATGATGATCTTGCGCAAGGCGGTGACGAGTTATCCGTCCGCGAAGCGGGAAAAATCGGTGGCAATATGGTCAAAAAGCTTGTGGAAAAAGGAAAAGAAGCACTGAAGAAGGAAGAATCAGGTCCCGAATAAGAACAAAAACACTGTGCAAGGGGAAGGCCGTACAAGCGGCCTTTTTTTGATGGTTCGCCCCCGCCGGGGCGTTTTTCTTATGTCTGTCCGGGCGCTATTTCCCGCAAAGATAATTGCTAAAACTTTCTTTTTGCGTTATCCTATAATAAGGGTGTTTAAGTTGGAAAACTGCCGGAATCAGAAATACCACTTAGATATTTTTGGCTGTCAGATGAACGCGCATGATGCGGAAAAAACCGCCGGAATTTTGGAAAAAATGGGTTATACAAAAGCGGCCACGGCGGAAGAAGCGGATGTCATTCTCCTCATCACTTGTTGCGTCCGGGAAAATGCCGAGAACCGTTTATACGGGCATCTTGGTAATCTAAAACCCCTAAAACAAAAGAACCCGGAGCTGATAATTGGGGTGGGCGGTTGTATGGCGCAGCTTCCTTCGGTGCGGGAAAAGATTGAGGCGCATCACCCCCATATTGACCTGCTTTTTGGCGCTTTTAATCTTCACCAGCTTCCCGAGCTCATCATGAAGATCAGGGAAACCGGCAGCCGGATCCTGGATGTCCCCGGTGAAGGCGAGATCAATGAGGATTTACCGGTTACAAGGGAAAGTTCCTTCCGCGCGTGGGTCACGGTGATTTACGGGTGTAACAATTTCTGCACTTATTGTATTGTTCCATATGTCCGCGGGCGGGAAAAAAGCCGCCGTCCGGAGAAGATTCTCGACGAGGTCCGTGGTCTGGCCGCCGAGGGGATTAAAGAGGTCACCCTTTTGGGGCAGAACGTAAACAGTTACGGGCTTGATTTTCGGGCGGAAGAACGGACGGATTTTGCGGATCTCCTGGGCCTGATCAATCAGGTCGAGGGGCTTACCCGGATCCGGTTTCAAACCTCTCACCCCAAGGACCTTTCGGAAAAATTAATCCGGCGGATGGCGGAGGCGGAAAAGGTTTGCGAGCATCTCCACCTGCCGCTCCAAGCCGGGAGCGACAAAATCCTAAGGATGATGAACCGGAAATATTCCCGCGATGATTACCTAAGGCTGGTGGACAAGTTGCGCGCCCACATTCCTGACCTGGCGCTCACCACCGACCTCATTGTGGGTTTCCCCGGCGAGGAGGAAACGGATTTCCAGGATACGCTGGATCTGGTCAAGAAGGTCGGTTTTGACGCCGCCTTTACCTTTGCCTATTCGCCACGGGTCGGCACTCAGGCCGCCAAGATGGAGAACCAGGTGCCGGAGGAGGAAAAGATGGAGCGGTTGTACCGGTTGATCGAGGTGGTGAATAAACAGGCCATAGCGGCGAACCAGCGTCTGGAGGGGAAGATCGAGTCGATTTTGGTGGAAGGCCCCAGCCCGAAGAAGAAAGAGATCTTTACCGGGCGGACCCGCAGCAATAAACTGGTGCTTTTCGCGCCGCCTGCTTCCGGTCGGGAACTGATCGGAACGGAGATTAAGGTTAAAATCAAGAAAGGTTTAACCTACACCCTACAAGGGGAAGTAATCGCGCGGGAGGTGTTCTGATGGGTCAGGATACTCCCATGTTACGGCAGTATAAACAGATTAAGCAGGAGTACGCCGACGCCATCCTCCTTTTTCGTCTCGGCGATTTTTACGAGATGTTTCTGGATGATGCGGAAAAGGCCGCCGAAGTATTGGAGATTGTGCTCACTTCCCGTGAGGCGGGGAAGGGCAAGCGGATTCCGATGTGCGGAATTCCCTACCACGCCGCCACCGGCTACATCGCCCGCCTGATCGCAAAAGGGTTCAAGGTCGCCATCTGTGAACAGGTGGAAGATCCGAAAAAGGCGAAGGGCTTGGTCAAACGGGAAGTGGTCCGGGTGATTACCCCTGGAACCCTGATTGACGAACAGTACCTGGAAGAAAAGACCAATAACTATTTGATGGCCTTAGTGAAAAGGGAAGCCGAATATGGTTTGGCCGTAGCGGATCTTTCCACCGGTGACTTTATGGTGACCCAATTTGCGGCTGATGAAGCCCTGCTCCTTGACGAGCTTTGCCACTGGCAACCAAAGGAGATTTTGGTTGCCGAGGACCAGCTTGCCATCTGGTCTGTGCTTAAGCAGCGGACCGGAGCTTTACTTACTCCCCGGCCGTCCCAGGATTTCCACTGGGCAAGGGCGGAGGAACGGCTCCTTTCCCATTTTCAAGTTGTTTCTTTGGAGGGTTATGGTTGCGAGGACTTAAAGGCGGCCGTTGGTGCCGCCGGCGCTGTCTTGGCCTATTTCTACGCGACCCAAAAAAGCCAGCTTGAGCACATTCTTTCTCTCCGCACCTATCATTTGGGCGATTTTATGCATCTTGACCAGTACACCCGGCGCAATCTGGAATTGGTGGCAACGCTCAGGGACCACAAAACCCAAGGTTCTTTGCTCTGGGTTTTGGACCGGACGGTGACGGCCGCGGGGGGGAGAATGCTCAAAAAATGGCTGGAGCAACCATTACGCCGCCGGGCGGAGATTGAAGACCGTCTGGCGAAGGTGGAGCGGTTCTTCCTTCAGCATGGAATTCGGCAGACGGCCCGGAGTTTACTCCGGCGGACTTGCGACCTTCAGCGTCTTTTGGCCAAACTAGCCTGTCAAACGGTGAACCCCCGGGATTTATTGGCGCTCGGCACTACGTTGGCTTTATTACCCGAGATCCGCCGGGTACTGCAGCTTGAAGAACTCGGGCCCGTAGCCGCGCTGGCGGGGGAGATTAACCCCTTGCCGGATTTAACGGCGTTGTTGGCTACGGCTTTGCGGGAAGATCCGCCGGTCAGTGTGACGGAAGGGAATATCTTCCGCGAAGGCTACAACCGGGAATTGGATCAGCTGATTCGGGCATCCCGCGAAGGAAAACAGTGGATTGCCGGTCTCGAACAACAAGAACGGGAGCGGACGGGGATTAAATCTTTAAAGGTCGGTTATAACCAGGTCTTCGGCTATTACCTGGAAGTGACGAAGGCCAATTTAGCCTTGGTTCCGGCGGATTATATCCGCAAACAGACCCTGGCCAATGCGGAGCGCTATATCACCCCCGAGCTAAAGAAGTATGAAGAGTTGATCTTGGGGGCGGAGGAAAAACGGGCGGCCCTGGAGTACCAGCTCTTTTTAGACCTGCGCGGGCAGGTCTTGGCGCAACTGCCGGAGCTGAAACGGTTGGCAAAGATCCTGGCCGTGTTGGATGTTTATGCTGCTTTAGCCGAGACAGCGGTAGAAAACCATTATGTCCGACCGGAGATCGACGAAGGGAAAAAGATCCTGATCCGGGAGGGCCGCCATCCGGTGGTGGAACGGGTCTTACCCCCCGGCCAGTTTGTACCGAACGACACCTTGCTTGACGACAGTGACCACCGCCTGCAGATCATCACCGGGCCGAATATGGCGGGAAAATCCACCTATATGCGGCAGGTCGCTTTGATCGTCTTAATGGCGCAGATTGGTTCCTTTGTGCCCGCCGGTTATGCCCGGATCGGTTTGGTCGACCGGATCTTTACGCGGGTGGGTGCCGCCGATAATTTGGCTGGGGGGCAGAGCACCTTTATGGTGGAGATGAGCGAACTGGCGAACATCCTGCACCACGCCACGGCGGACAGTCTCTTGATCCTGGATGAAATCGGCCGGGGGACCAGTACCTTTGATGGGTTAAGCATTGCCTGGGGGGTACTGGAATACCTTTGGAATCCCAGGCAGATTGGGGCGCGGACCCTTTTTGCCACCCATTACCATGAGTTAACCACTCTGGCCGACCGGTTGGACGGGGTGGAGAACCTGATTG
>JAAZDX010000209.1 GCA_012512605.1 Bacillota bacterium | reverse complement strand
ATCTGGAACTGGCGCTGAAGGCGACCGGGGAGCCCGACAAATGGCGCTCCGGGGTGGAGATGATCTTCCGTCAGTTTTTAGGTGTTTTGGTCGAGGTGGGCTTAAAGCCCATTCCTGCTGTTGGTGAGATGTTCGATCCTAAGCTGCATGAAGCCTTGATGCGGGAGCCCTCGGAACAACCGGAAAACACCATTCTCGAAGAGATCAAAAAAGGTTACCTATTCGGCGAAAAGACGATCCGACCGACTTTGGTCAAGGTTGCGGCGGCTCCGGAATCGGTAAGCGGGAAAGAGAAAGAATAGATCTATAGCTTGATAAGTTTGATGATGGTAGGAGGTAAAAGTCGATGGGAAAAGTGATTGGGATTGACCTTGGTACTACTAACTCATGTGCCGCAGTGATGGAAGGCGGCGAACCTGTAATTATTCCTAGTGCCGAAGGAGGCAGAACCGTCCCTTCAGTAGTTGGTTTCTCGAAAAACGGGGAACGGCTCGTTGGGCAGATCGCTAAACGGCAAGCGGTTGCCAACCCCGACCGGACGGTGCTCTCCGTCAAACGGCATATGGGGACCAATTATAAAGTAAAGATTGATGACAAGGAATACAGCGCACCGGAGATCTCGGCGATGATTTTACGGAAACTCAAGACCGACGCCGAAGCCTATCTTGGGGAAAAGGTTGAAAAAGCGGTGATCACAGTTCCGGCTTACTTCACCGACGCCCAGCGGCAAGCGACGAAAGACGCCGGTGCCATTGCTGGGTTGGAGGTGCTGCGGATTATCAACGAACCGACGGCGGCGGCCCTGGCCTACGGCTTGGAAAAATCCGACGCCCAGACGGTGCTCGTCTTTGACCTCGGCGGCGGGACTTTTGACGTTTCCATTCTGGAGCTGGGTGACGGAGTCTTTGAAGTGAAAGCGACCAGCGGCAATAACCGGCTGGGCGGGGATGACTTTGACGAGCGTATTGTGAAGTGGATGGTTGATAACTTCCGGGCCGAGCAAGGGATCGATCTGTCCGCAGACCGCATGGCGATGCAGCGACTGAAGGAAGCGGCCGAGAAAGCCTAGATTGAGCTTTCCGGGGTAGTGACCACCAATATTAACCTGCCGTTCATTACTGCCGTCGACGGCCAACCGGTCCACTTGGATATGAACCTCACCCGGGCCAAGTTTGAGGAACTAACGGCCGACTTGGTTGAAGCCACCGCCGGACCGACGAAACGGGCCTTAGCCGATGCCGGTTTGAAGCCGGGCGAAGTTGACAAGGTCATTCTGGTTGGCGGTTCGACCCGGATTCCAGCCGTGCAGGAATTGGTGAAGAAGCTTTCGGGGAAAGAACCGTTTAAAGGCGTCAACCCCGATGAGGTGGTGGCCATTGGTGCGGCCATTCAGGCCGGGGTCCTGGCCGGAGAAGTAAAGGACATTGTCTTGCTGGACGTAACCCCGCTTTCGCTGGGGATTGAGACCCTTGGGGGCGTCTTCACCCGGATAATTGACCGGAACACAACGATCCCCACCACGAAAAAGCAGATCTTCTCGACGGCGGCCGACAATCAGACCTCCGTTGACATCCACGTTCTCCAAGGCGAACGGGAATTTGCCAAGGACAACGTTACTTTAGGCCGGTTCCGGCTCGACGGGATTCCACCGGCACCGCGGGGAATTCCCCAGATTGAAGTGGCCTTTGATATTGACGCCAATGGAATCGTCAACGTTTCCGCGAAAGATCTGGGGACCGGGAAAGAACAAAAGGTGACGATCACCACTTCCAGTGGCTTAAGTGAAGAACAGATCGAACGGATGATGAAAGAGGCGGAGCAGCACGCCGAAGAGGATAAAAAACGGCGGGAGCAGGTGGAATTGAAGAACGAAGCCGACAGCCTGGTCTACACCGTTGAAAAGACCCTGAAAGATCTGGGCGATAAAGCCCCAGCCGACCGGGTGGAAAAGATCAATCAGGCGAAAGAAGAACTGTCTAAGGCCTTAGCGGGCGAAGACATTGACCTCATCAAAGAGAAGAAGGAGAACCTGGAGAAGGAACTCCATGAGCTTTCTGCCACCATCTATCACCAAACCGCCGGGGCGGGTGCCGATCCGAACCAGGGCCAGCCGGGGCCAGAGCAAACGGCCGAGGAGGGGCCCACGGTTGATGCGGATTACGAGGTAAAAGACGATCAATAATAGCTGGCCGAGAGTATGTTGATTAAATTGCGGAAGAGTGGTTAACCATGGCGAAAAGAGATTATTACGAAGTTCTTGGGGTGGAGCGGGGGGCCAGCGAGGAAGAGATCAAAAAAGCCTACCGGCGACTGGCCCGCAAATACCACCCCGATGTCAATAAAGAAGATCCGAAGGCGGAAGAGAAGTTTAAAGAGATCAACGAAGCCCATGAAGTACTGAGTGACCCGCAGAAGCGGGCGGCGTACGACCGGTTCGGCCATGCCGGGACCGACCCGAACTTTGGGGCCGGTGCCGGGGCGGGCGGTTTCGGTGACTTTACCTTTGAGGGTTTTGGCGACATCTTTGATATGTTCTTTGGTGGCGGCGGACGGCGGCAAAGAACTGGACCCCAGAAGGGCGCGGACTTGCGTTATGATCTGCGGATCGAATTTGCGGAAGCGGCCTTCGGAAAAGAGACCACAATCAAGGTTCCCCGGACGGAACTCTGCTCCACTTGCCATGGCAACCGGGCCAAACCTGGCACGCCCATCAAAACCTGCCCGACCTGCGGCGGCAGCGGGCAAGTCCAGTCGGTCCAGAACACCATGTTTGGCCGCTTTTCCACCGTTCGTACCTGTGACCATTGTCAGGGCGAAGGGAAGATTATTGAGACCCCCTGCCCAACTTGTGCCGGTCGTGGACGGCTCCGGCAGGTACGGACGCTCAAGATCAACATTCCTGCCGGCGTGGACACGGGACACCGCCTCCGGGTGGCCGGGGAAGGGGAAGCTGGTGAGCGCGGCGGACCGCCGGGTGATCTTTACGTCTATATTACGGTAAACTCCCACCCCCTCTTTAAGCGGACGGGGAATGATCTGATCCTTGAGCAAAAGATCAGTTTTGCCCAGGCCGCGTTGGGGGCCACTATCGAAGTGCCAACCCTGGAAGGAACAGCTACTCTGAAGATTCCAGAGGGAACCCAACCGGGAACCCTGTTCCGGCTCCGTGGTAAAGGCGTTCCCTACCTGCGTGGGAGCGGCCGCGGCGACGAGTTGGTCCGGGTCCGCATTGAGGTACCGACGAAGCTGAACCAAGCCCAACGGGAAGCCATCCGTGAGGTGGCCGAGGCCTTTGGGGAAGAGGTCAGCCTACCGGAAAAAGGATTCATCGGTAAGGTTAAAGAGGCCTTCGGGAAATAAGTATTATTCGTAAGATTTAAAACATTTTTTTGTATACAAAACCCGCACATCGTGGCGGGTTTTTTCATATTTTATCCCGATGATAACTGCCCGTTAGCGGAGGCGGGCAAAGCATACGAAAAAGAGGAGGAAAGAGTTTAGATGCGAAAAACGGTCTTGCTTCTTTTATGTTTAAGTCTCGTCATCGGCGGGTCATTAGTTCCGCAAGTGCAAGGGGCACGTGCCGAAGAACTTAAGATTGCCGGCCAGTTCGGTCTGGTTTACGCCCCTTTGATGGTGGCCAAGGCACGGGGGATCTTTGAACGGTACGGTTTAAAACCGGTTTGGAAGGAATATGGCTCCGGTGGTGCCGTGCGCGAAGCCTTGATCTCGGGTGAGGTTGACGTTGGTTTTATGGGCATTCCCCCGTTTCTAATTGGTTGGGATAAAGGCTGCGATTGGAAGATCGCTTGTGGTTTTGTGATTGTCCCGATCGGCCTTGTGACCTATGATCCGAATATCAAAAGCCTGAAGGATTTCAAGCCGGAAGATAAAATTGCCGTCCCTTCCCCCGGCAGCATCCAGCATATTCTCTTGGCGATGGCGGCTGAGAAAGAGCTGGGTTCGCCGACAGCGCTTGACAATAATATAGTCGCGATGGCCCATCCGGATGGTGCGGCTGCATTGATTTCGAAGAAGGGAATTAAAGCCCATTTTACCACTCCCCCCTACTTATTTGAAGAACTCTCCCAACCCGGATTTCACTTGATCATTGATGATGTGACGATTTTCGGGCATCCCTTCAACTTTAATGTTGGTGTCGCGTCGCAACGTTTTTATGACCGTCGTCCCGCCGTTTACAGCAGTTTTGTCAACGCCATTGGCGAGGCGATGGCGTGGATCAACAACAACAAGGAAGCGGCGGCTAAGCTTTTGGCACCGCAGTTTGGGCTCACCCCCGAAAGGACGCTGGAGTATCTAAATTGGGAAGGAATGAATTACACCTCTGCGCCCTATGGTCTGATGGGGTTTGGCGAGTTTATGGCGAAAGCGGGGTATATCAAGCGGGCACCGGCCAGTTTGGAAGAGATCGCCTTCGATTATGTCTTGGCGATTATCGGAAGCCGTGCGGGCGGCCCGTCGGAGATTGAGCAGATCCAATATTAATCAGCGTATTCTACCAAGTTTTAACTGGTCAAAAAACGGAAAGTTAGGCAAGGAGGGTCCCAAAGGTGAAAGAGAAAGAAGGTATAACACAGCGCAAGAAGACCCTAAACCAAGTACTGTTTATTATTGGTGCGCTGCTCGGCTGGGAGTTACTGGCCTGGACCGGATGGTTCCCTCCCCTTTTGTTCCCCAAGATGAGTCAGGTTTTTATCCACTTGTGCGCGGAGTTGGGTGGTGGCGAACTCCTCTCGAGAGTGGCCTTTTCCCTCTACATCATCGGGTTGGGTCTTGGCCTCGCAGTGGTTACCGCTACCCTGGTGACAACGGGGGCTATGCTTTGCCCCCTCTTCTCCGACTGGGTGCAAGCCTTAATGGCTGTTTTACACCCCTTACCTGGTATCGCCGTCCTCCCGATCATCATTCTTTGGCTAGGGACCGGCTCCCGGTCGATCGTCGCTGTGATCTGGTTCTCCTCGATCTGGCCGCTCATTGCCAATCTACACACGGGACTACGGTCGGTACCAACGACCCAGATTGAAGTCGGTCGTAATCTGGGGTTGAAAGGGATCGCTTTGGTCCGCTCCATTCTGCTTCCTGGGGCCTTCCCCTATATCCTGACCGGGCTCCGGGTGGGCTGGGCCCGGGCGTGGCAGGCTTCGGTCGCCGCGGAGATGGTTTTTGGGGCTTCGGGGGGCGAGGGTGGTCTGGGTTGGTTTATCTACAAGAAACGCTTTTTTATGGAGATCCCCAGTGTCTTTGGGGGTATGATCATCATCATTCTCATCGGACTACTGGTGGAACGCTTGTGCTTTGAAGAGGTTGAATTGCGCACGGTTAGACGCTGGGGAATGACCTCAGAATAAGGGGTTGATTAAAGATGTTAATGCCGGAAGAACTGGTCATTGAAAAGCTCAACAAGACTTTTTATGCCGGGAATAAACGTATAAACGCCTTGGAGCAGATCGATTTAATTGTAAAAAGCGGAGAGTTTGTCAACCTAATCGGACCATCGGGGTGCGGGAAATCCACCCTTCTGCGTTGTATTGCTGGTTTTGAAAAACCGACCAAAGGCCAGGTTAGGCTGAATGGCGAAGAGATCAACGGACCCGGAGTGGAGCGCATGATGGTCTTTCAAAGCTTTGAGCAGCTCTTCCCATGGTTTACGGTTCAGGAAAACATTATGTTTGCCCTTAAAGTGACCCCCATGGCCGCCTCCCGGGCCGAGCGGCGGGAGGTGGCCCGGATTTACCTGGAAATGGTAGGTTTGACCGGGTTTGCCGATTTTTATCCCCACCCGCTATCAGGAGGAATGAAGCAAAGGGTTGCGATTGCCCGCGCCCTCTCCGTCCGGCCCCGGATTCTGTTGATGGATGAACCATTCGGCAGCCTCGACGCGATGACCCGGTTAACCCTGCAGGAAGAGTTGATCCGGATCTGGGAAGAGACCGGAGTCACCATCATCTTCGTCACCCATAACATTGAAGAAGCAATTATTCTTGGCGACCGGATCGTCGTGTTCGAATCCGATCCGGGGCGGATTAAAGAAGTGATCACCAATAAACTGGCCCGTCCCCGCTCTCCAGAAGCCAAGGAATTCAGTATCATCTGGGAACAGATCCATTCGCTCCTCGGATTCAAGCAGCCGGAAAGGGCACGGGCCGAGCGGAGCGTCGCCAAGCTTTTTACCGACGAAAGGAAATTATCGCTCTTGCCCCATCTTTAGGAGTACAACATGGTTACGAGACTATCTATAAGGAATGAACCTCTTATTATTGGAATTGCGTGAGCTTCATCTCCCCCATTGGTTTAGTAATCCGGGGGTTAGTTCTTTATATTGCGTTGCGGACGCCCCGGGGCAGAAGGATTTATAGCACTGTATCCATCCGAATATAAACACAAGAAAGGTTGCCGTAATGGCAACCTTTCTTGTGCGCAGAACGTTGGCTCCTGGATCTTATTTCCAGGTAACAATCTCCTCAAGAGGCTTTCTATTTTTATCGGGTATTCTTTCTTCATCAGGATAGCCCAGTGGTAACAGGGCAATTACTTCCAGATTGTCTGGCAACTCCAGGATCTCATGGCAACGCTTGGCATCAAAGGCACAGACCCAACAGGTCCCCAGGCCCAGATCGGCAGCAGCAAGGGCCATATGTTCAATGACGATCCCCAGATCAACATCGCAGTGGTCTTTACCGTCTGCCCGCTTCCAGGAGACGGAATGGTCGCCACAGGCGACAATCACAACCGGGGCCTTTTTAAACCAGTCCCTTGGGTAGGTTTCTGCAACTTTGCTTTTTATTTTTTCCTCAGTTAGCACAATGAAGTGCCAAGGTTGAAAATTACAGGCAGAGGGTGCATTTCTGGCT
>JAAZDX010000208.1 GCA_012512605.1 Bacillota bacterium | reverse complement strand
CTCTCGTAAGAGTGGAATTATCGCATTTCTTAAACATAATTAGGGGGATTTTGGTCGAAAAATTCCTTGATGTTATTCGGATGGACCAAGCGGGGCGACCCGCTTTTTTATTTTTTCCGGACTTGGCAGCAGTGTAGAGATAAAGGGACACAACTTAACGATTATCGATAAATTTTTATTGACAAGGGTAAACTTATGTTATAAAATGGGCCTGAAACAGCTTACTAAATTAGACGGGAGGTGTTTTTGTGGTGCTCAGCCTGGATAAGGTAAGAAAAACCGCGAAAATTTTACGGGCAATTATGGATGTGTTTTTTTGGGTAACCATAATTAGCGGAATGGGGATCGTTTCCCTTTGTATCTTGGTCTTAATAGGGGCATTGACGATTCCCAAAACGGAGAGTATGACGATTTCATTGGTTCTAAACGGACTAATTAGCTACAAAGTTGATCGGAGTATGTATGAACTTCCTATTTTGCGACCGGTGATATTAAGGTTTATTCCCACCGTTAGTCTTGTTGTTTTGATGGCTGCCACTATTTTTCGCCAAGTCAGGAATATTCTTAAAACCGTGGTTCAGGATTGCCCCTTTGCCGAAGAAAATGTGAAGAGACTGTTCATAATCGCGTTCTCCTTAATAACGGGTTCGGTTTTGATTAATGTTGCCCAATACCTCTTGGTTGTGGCGGCGGTTCAGAGTTTGCAGATAAATTGCTTGCAAGTCAGTTATGCAACGGATCTGACCATGTTAACGACGGGTCTTCTCATCCTAATTCTTGCCGGGGTTTTTAAGTACGGGTGTTTTTTGCAAAAAGAATATGATGCGACCCTTTGAAGGAACGGTGATCAAGATTGGCAATAATCACAAGACTGGATCGGGTGCTTGCCGACCGTAAAATGGCCCTGAATCAGCTGGCGGAACGGGTACAGATATCCGTGGTTAATCTGTCAAATTTAAAAACGGGTAAGGTTAAAGCAATTCGTTTTTCGACCCTGAACGCTATATGCCGGGCGTTAAACTGCCAGCCGGGTGATTTGCTGGAATACGTGCCGGATGAAGAGGAATAGGAAGAAGCGAATAAAGGAGCTTGTTGTCAGCGGAGAACCGAGTTTAATAGTGGATGGTGATGAAGGATGGACAGGATGAGGAAGGTTCAGATCGTGGCTATTATCCCGGCGGCCGGATCTGGGCAGCGGATGCAGACACCGGGACAGCCTAAGCGGCAGAAACTGCTCTTCCCTTTGGCAGGAAAAACAATTCTCCGGCGTACCTTGGAAGCATTGGCCCTCCCGGAGATCGGAGCCTTTTTTATTCCGGTCGCCCCAGAAGACCAGGGGCTTTTTGCAGAAGAGCTTAAGGCCAGCAGCTATGCGCAAGAAGTGATTTTCTGTGCGGGCGGACCGGAACGCCAGGACTCGATCGCTAACGCCCTGGCGGAAATGGACCGGTGGTCCGGTTGGCTACTGCCGCCGGAGCAGCGTTTGGTGGTAATCCATGATGCCGCTCGGCCGTTGGTGGAAGCGGAACTCATTCAGCGGGCCATTTCCGTTGCCCTCGAAAGCGGGGCGGCTTGCGTAGGGGTTCCGGTCAAAGACACCATCAAAGTGGTGGGGCCGGCGGGGATTGTGAAGCAAACCCCGGAGCGGACAACCCTGTGGGCGGCCCAGACGCCCCAGGTTTTTTCCTGGCCGGTCCTACAGAAAGCCTACGTCCAAGCCCGGGCGGTCGGGGAGAAAGTGACCGATGATGCTACTTTGGTGGAAAGGAGCGGACACCCGGTGCGGATCGTCCCCGGGTCTTACCGGAATCTGAAGATCACCACTCCTGATGATTTGCCGGCGGCCACGGCGTTATTGCAAGCGGTAGAAATGGGCCCAAAGCCCCAGTCGAGGGCGGAAGAAAGTGCGATGTCTGGGAGAGGGCAGGAACCCACCCTCCGGGTCGGGCAAGGGTTTGATGTCCACCGCCTGGTGGTAGGGCGCCGGTTGGTCCTGGGTGGGGTGGAGATCCCTGCTCCGGTGGGTCTGGCCGGTCATTCCGACGCGGATGTCTTGACCCACGCGGTGATCGATGCGCTCCTGGGGGCTGCAGGTGCCGGCGATCTTGGGGAGTTGTTTCCCGATACCGATCCGGCTTATTCCGGGATCGACAGCACGTTGCTTTTAAGGGAAGTAATGGAGAAGGTGGGGGCGGCGGGCTTTAAACCGGTTAATCTGGACGTGACCGTGATTGCGCAAAAGCCAAAGCTAGCACCGTACCGGGGCGCAATCCGGCGGCGTCTGGCTACTTTGTTGGGACTGCCGGAGACCGCCATTAATGTAAAAGCAACGACCACGGAAGGCTTGGGTTTCACCGGCCGGGAGGAAGGAATTGCTGCCCAGGCGGTGGTGCTGCTTGAGGTGGTTTCTTTTTCTTGCCCCGAGGCATAAAATATGGTACGATAAGTGTAAATTAAAAGGGGTGCTCGATCGGGCTGAGATTATACCCTTGGAACCTGATCCGGGTAATGCCGGCGTAGGGAGAAGTAGCAGAGATCCCCTTTTTTGGGGATTTTTTCTTTAGCTCTGGTGTTTGCATCCCGTAAGGAGGAATACTTATGGTTTGGAAAAGATGGGGTTTTCTACTGGTGCTGGTGTTGGTGTTTTCTACCGTTTTGAGTGGGTGTTTTGGCCGTCCGGAAAGGCCGCTTACCGTATACACCTACGCCAGTTTTTCCCCGGTGTTGATTGACCAGATCGTTAGCCATTTCCAAGCGGAGTACGGCGTCCAAGTGGAATTCAGGTCGTTCTCCGACACGGGCCCGCTCCTTAACCAACTGTCCCAGGAGAAGGCGGACCCCCAGGCGGATGTGGTGATTGGTCTTGATAACAATTATTTGCCGAAAGCTTTGGAGCTGGAAATCCTCGTACCATATAAACCGCAAGCTGCGGACCGGATTCGTCCAGATTTGATTTTTGATCCCGAGTTTTACCTGACCCCCTTTGATTATGGGTATGTGGTCTTCAACTACGATAGCGAACGTTTGGAGCAGATCCCCACTTCCCACCGGGATCTGCTTGATCCCGCATATCAAGGGAAGATCATTGTCGAGAACCCGTTGACTTCTTCCCCCGGGCAGGTCTTTCTCCTGACCACGATTGCCCTGTTTGGTGAAGAGGGCTACCTCGATTTTTGGCGGGCCTTAAAGCCGAACCTCCTTACCATCACCCCGGGCTGGGACGAAGCCTATGGGATCTTTACCAGTGGCGAAGCCCCCCTGGTTGTCTCCTACGGGGCCAGCCCCGTGTATCATCTGCTTGCCGAGGGCACGGAAAGATATAAAGCCTTGGTCCTTGACGGCGGGGCTTATGCCCAGATTGAAGGGGTCGGGGTCGTACGGGGGACACCCAATTTGGAGAATGCGAAGCGCTTGGTCGATTACGTCCTGTCCCCCGCATTCCAGGTGCTGATCCCGGAAACCCAGTTTATGTACCCGGTACGGAACGACGTGGAGTTGCCGGAGAGCTTCCGGGTGGCCGCCCGGGCCGAACGGCTGTTTAACCTCCCGCCCAACCAGGTTGCGGCCAATCTTGAGCGGTGGTTGGCCGCCTGGGAGCAAGTGATTAACGAATGAGCGGGGCAAGAAAAAGGCCAAACCATTTTGCCCTGATCTTGCTTGGCCTTTTTATCACCCCGGTGCTGGCCGTTCTCGGCCAGGCGTTTCTGCGCCCGAACGCCTGGCCGGAGCTGCTGGCCTTTCTTCGTTCCGGGCAGTTTCGGCGTGTTTTGGCCTTCAGTGCGAGCCAGGCCTTTTGGAGCGCCTTCTTCAGCATCGCCTTGGCCGTTCCCGGGGCCTATTTTTTCGGCCGCTACCAGTTCCCGGGGAAACGGCGCCTCCGGAGTGTCATGGTTCTCCCCTTTATGCTCCCAGGGATCCTGGTTGTCCTCGCGATGGTTGTCTTCTACGGGCAAAACGGGATCTTCAACACCTGGCTGGCGGTGCTGTTTCCTGGGCGTAACTTAGCCTTTACCGGATTGTACGGGTATAAGGGGATTGTCCTTGCGCACGTCTTCTATAACTTCGCCTTTTGCCTACGGATGTTGGGGGAACGTTGGGAGCGGATCAGCCCCAAGCTGGAAGAGGCCTCGGCTGTTTTAGGGGCGGGGCGGTTGACCACCTGGCGACGGGTGATCCTGCCGCTTTTGGTGCCGACCATCGGCTACCTAGGGGTTCTGGTTTTTCTCTATGCCTTCCTTAGTTTTACCGTCGTTCTGGTGCTCGGCGGTTATCTGTACCAGACTTTCGAAGTGCTGATTTATATCGAATACAATAATAAACTCCGCTTTACCCATGCTTCCATGTTGGCTGGCGTGCAAATGGTGCTGCTCACCGGGATTCTCGCTTTACAGCGGTGGGCCCAGCGGCTGGTCCAGCGGCAAAGCGGCGAGATAAGCACCCTGCCCTCGTTGCAACCGAAAAGACAACCGGTGAAGACAGCTTTCTTCCTTTTCTATCTGGCCGGCAGTCTGCTTTTCTTTTTTCTGCCCTTATTTTTCATCCTCTTCCGTTCCTTTAAAAAAAGGGGAATGCCCGATGGGGTCTGGACGCTGGAAAATTACCGGCATCTTTTCGGGGCTAGCTTCCGTTTTACCGTTGGGCGCGGCTTAGGGACGGTGGTCGGGACCAGCTTGGCGTTGGCAATCACGGTGGGGTTGGTCACGATGGTCCTCGCTTATGTGCTGGCCCGCCAGCGGCGGCAACAACCATGGGGGCGCATTGACCTGTGGTTACAATTGCCGATGGGGATCTCCTTCTTGACCTTTGCCTTTGGCCTTTTGAGACTGGTTGGACGCGCCTTACCACCGGTGCTTTTAATCGTTTGGGCCCAGGTTTTTCTGGCCTTTCCCCTGGTCTATGCGTTGCTACGAACGGCCCGGCGGGAACTGGGGGAAGAACTGATCGAAGCGGCCCAAAGTTTGGGCGCATCCGGGTGGGAACTCTTCCGTACAGTGGAACTGCCGTTGATGCGAAAAGCACTGAGCAGCGCTTTCGCTTACGGGGCCGCCCTTTCGCTTGGCGATCTCTCGGCGGTCCTGGTGTTGGGGCAGGGGAGAGTGATCACCCTGGCGGTGGCGGTGTACCGTTTAATCGGCCACTATCATTTTCCGCAGGCAATTGCCTTAGGAACCCTCTTTATTCTGCTGGCGACGGCGCGCTTTGCTTTGGTTGAAGGAGGTCGCCTCGGATCTGCGCCCGGTGGGCGCGGGGAAGGGAGTAAACGATGAAGAAGGATTTTTTACAGATTGATGTGACCAAAGATTACCCGGAGTTTCGGGTGACGGCCAACCTGACCGTGGCGGAGGGGGAGTTTTTTTCGCTGGTTGGGCCCAGTGGTTGTGGGAAAACTACCTTACTCCGGTTGATCTCCGGCTTGATCCAACCCGACCACGGGCGGATTATCCTGAATGGCCGGGACTTGACCGCAGTCCCTGCTGCCGAGCGGCGGATCGGCTTTGTTTTTCAGGATTATGCGCTTTTTCCCCATTTGACCGTCGGGCAAAACATCGAATACGGCCTGAAAGTCCGGCGTTACCCCGCCGCGCGGCGGCGGGAGCGGGTCGCGGTAATGCTGGCGGTCTTTGAGATCATGGCGTTGGCTGACCGTCGAGTGCAAGCGCTTTCCGGCGGGGAGCGGCAGCGGGTGGCCCTGGCCCGCGCACTGGCCCCCGAACCCTTCCTCCTCTTACTGGATGAACCCTTTGCCGCTCTAGACTACGGTTTGCGGCGGCGGCTCCGGCGCGAACTGAAGGAGCTCCAGACCAAACTGGGTTTTACCGCCATCTTCGTCACGCACCAACAGGAAGAGGCCCTTTCCCTCTCGGAGAGGTTGGCGGTGATGCACGCCGGCCAGATTCTTCAGGTGGGAACGGCGACTGAGGTCTACACCAACCCGACGCACCCCTTTGTCGCCACCTTTCTTGGTGATGCCAACCTGATTCCGTGCCTTGCCAGCCCCACTGCTGAAGGTCTGGAGATTCACCCCCAGGACGGACGGGCTTTTTTGCTGCCGGCTGCCGGGATCGATCTGAACCGCGGGCGGGGGGCGGGGGCGACCGCTGGACGATTCTATCTGATGATCCGCCCCGAAGATGTGTTATTCAACGCCGAAGAGCCCGTTTACCAAGGGATGATCACGACTTGGGAGTATTTAGGGTACGGTTCCTATGCCGAGGTGAAAACCGACCACGGCCTGACCATCAAAATTATGACCGGAAAAGAAATCTGTTACGCACTGGGGGCGCGGGTCGGCCTCGCTTTCCGCAAACCTGCGATAAAATTGCTCCCCATAAACGGGAATCCGCCATCATAGAATAGAGAAAAGACCTCTTGTTAAAAATTATTAAAATTTATGGAGGAAAACCGCGAGCATCCGCCAAATAGTATGGTGTAAGGGGAGTTATGCAAGGGGGGAGCACTTTGTTGGCAAAGATGGACTTGGGCGGGATCTGGGAACTCCATCCAGTGGCGGAGTTTAGTAGCCTTTGGTTGAGTGAGGATGTACCCAACGAAGGCTGGGTCGAACAGGAGATCCCCGGTCAATGGCAGGAGCTTGAGATCTTCTCCCGGTACGCCGGTAAAATGGTTTACCGCCGTAATTTCGCTTTTACACCGGAACAAGACCGGCTTTACCGCTTGGAGATCGGGGGCGTTTTTTATAAATATCGGGTTTATCTTAATAACTATGCGATTGGGGGCCAGGAGGGTTATTTTTATCCTTCCTACTACAACATCACCCCATATTTGCGGGAAGAGAACCAGCTCCTCTTGGAGGTGGAATCGCCCGGGAAAAAAGGCGATGGGATGAACGTACCGGTCGTAACCGGCCTTTTCGCCGGCCATCCCGCACTTCCGGAAGGGTTTAACCCCGGCGGGATCTGGCGGCCGGTGCGGATTTTGAGTAGCGGTCCGGCTTTCATCGAACGCTGGCATCTACGCACGGAGGAGCTGGCGGGGGATGAAGCAACCCTAAGCTTAAATCTGGAAATCTACGCTGCCCGTGCGGGCGAGAGCGTTGTCCAACTGCAACTTACCCCCCACAATTTCGAAGGCCAAAGTTTCCGACAAGTCTTCCCCCTTAAACTGGAGAAAGGGACAAACCAATATGCGACCAGTTTCACCCTCCGTGGCGTTCGTCCATGGCAGACTTGGGACCGGGGGCAGCCCTGCCTCTACCAGACGAGCCTCACCTTACAGGCGATGGGCGCGACTTGGGACGCCCAGGAAACCCTTCTCGGGATCCGGACTTTTACCCTCCAGAACATGATTCCCTATCTCAACGGCCAAAGATTACTGGTGAAAGGGAGTAATTATCTTCCGCCCGCCTATTATCTGAGCAAGGTTGCGAAGGAAGACTACCAGCGGGAGATTGCCCTCTTGCAGCAGAGCCACCAAAACATGGTCCGTTGTTACCAGCACGTGGAAAAGCCCGAGTTTTACCAGGCCATGGATGAAGCTGGCATTCTTGTCTGGCAAGATTTCCCCCTACCGGCCGGTTCAACCTTTACCAACCTGACCAACCTTTTGCAGCAGGTGGAAGCGGCCTATAACTTGTTGGGCAATCATCCGTCGGTGTCGATCTGGACGATCAGCAACCAAAGCGGGTTTGAGGGGCTGACACCGGGACGACCCAGTGGCCACTTCCTCCGGGTCGTGCAGAAGTTAGCCCAACGTTTAGCGGAACTAGATCCGGGGCGGCCGGTGATCCCCCTTTCAGGCTCGCTCCGGGAAGCGGTTGACACCGGGTTTAACTACCAATACCCGGAAGAGATCTTCCGGTTCGACCAGTACCGGCGGGGCGCTAAACAACGCCAGATCCGCTTTGTCTCCTGGTTTGGACGGGCGGCGTCCGGACCGGCCGAAGCTGATGAAAAGACCCGCGCCCACAGCCAAAGACAACAGGCGGAAACCCTTCGCTTCTACATCGATCGGTTGCGCTTTCATAAATATAAACCCACCGGGGG
>JAAZDX010000207.1 GCA_012512605.1 Bacillota bacterium | reverse complement strand
CCGAAAAGACAAACATCCGTTTCTTAATCTCTTCGGCCAACTCCGGATTGTCTTCTTCCAGCGCTTCAATGATCGTTTTTTCCGTCCCCCGGTCCACCCGGTTTAAGATGGCGACCGCGGCATCGATCCCACCGGCCATGGTGAAGTCCTGCATTACAAAGGAAGATAGACGCTTTTCGAGGACATTTTCGACTTCTTTGAGCACTTCTGGGGTGGCCCGGTCCATCGTCGCAATCCTTTTTGCCACTTCAACCTGGTCGGCAGGGGCAAGGGCCGACAGGATCATCCCCGCCTGTTCCGGATTCAAGTAGGAAAGCACCAAAGCAATGGTCTGTGGGTGCTCATTCTGGATAAAGTTCACTAACTGGCTAGGATCGGTTTTTCGGGCAAAGTCAAAGGGACGCACCTGCAAAGAGGTGGTTAGTTTGTTCAAAATATCTTGGGCTCTGGTCGGCCCGAGCGCTTTCTCCAACATTTCTTTGGCGTAATCGATCCCGCCAAGGGAAATATAGTTTTGCGCCAAACAAAGTTCATAAAACTCGTCCATAACTTCCTGCTTAACATCGGGCTCAATCCGGCGGATCCCAGCAATCTCCAGCGTCAAATCCTCGATCTCGTCTTCCCGAAAATGCTTCAGGACGCGGGATGACAACTCGGAGCCGAGCGAAATTAAGACCACGGCGCATTTTTGCCGACCGGTTAATTGTGTACTCAAGACATTTCCTCCCCTAATCCTCTGACAGCCAAGTCCGTAAGAGTGCTACCATGTTCCGTGGTTGGGTCCGGGCTAATTCCAGGATAAACTCTTCGCGTTCCCGTCGTTTTATCTCTTCCGGACTCAATTCTTCGGCCGCTGCCGTTTCACCTACCGTATCGTCAACCACCAGATCGATGGCTGATTCTTCCCGTCTTCTTCTCCGCAAGCGCGCAATCAAGTATCCCATGAGCAGCGCAACGCTGAATCCGGCAATAATCAACACCAGCCAGGGGTACTCCGGCAACTCTTCCGTAGTAGTAATCTCTTCCGGCTCTTGGACATAAAATTCCCGGCTGAAAACGGTAACCCGGTCACCCCGGGCGGGCAGCGCGCCCACCGTTGCCGCCACGGTATCCTCAATCTGAGCCACTTCGGCCACAGATAAACGGTGTCCTATCACCACACTCACCGAAATCCGTTCGATGGTTGGCCCTTGCTTCAAATGATGTTCCTCGACCTTATTAATCTCCGTGTTAACAATGCGTTCACTACGCTCATATGTACTTTCCTGTTCCGTCCCGCCCAGGCGGTATTGGGTAATATTCGAATCAGTTCCCGGAATTCCGTACGGCATAATGCCTGTTCCGGAATAGGTTTCCATGATCTCCTGTTCACTCCGGGGTACGCCCCGGTCGCCGTAGGTTTCCCTCCGAATCTCCTGATAATCAAAGTTTAAAGTAATATTGACGGTGGCCGCCACATTTTCCAAGCCGTAAACCCGGCCCAAAACCGACTCGATGTTCCGTTTATACTCCTGTTCCAGGTTCTTTTTGACCGCGATCTGTTGTTCAAGCAACGAACCGTCCAAAGCAGTGGTTGACCTGATCGCTGCCGTTAAATCGTTAGCAAAATTATCGATGATCGTGACGTGCTCCGGCCGCATCCCGGTAACACAGCCGGCCACAAAGTTTACAATCGCCTGAACCTGGCTCCTACTCAGAATATTGGGCTGACGCAAATTAAGGGTAATGGAAACGGTCGGCTCCTTCTTTTCATCTTCAAAGACCGGAGCAGGCTCTGGTAGAGTAACAATCACCGCCGCATCAATTACCCCTTCAATTTGCCGTAGAGTACGCCGGATCTCATCTTGCAACGCCCGTTGGAAGTTTACGGTGTTCAGAAAATTGGTCGCCCCAAGGGTGCTACGATCAAAGATCTCCCAACCGATGATTCCGCCTTTCGGAATTCCGGCCTTCATCAGTTCCGCCCGCACCTCTGAGGCATTAGCCACATATAACGCGTTATATTCCTTCCGGTAGGGGATATTCATCTCCCGGAGACGCCCGATAATTTCATCCTGTTCCGTCTGCTGTAAATTACCGTATAATAACTCATACTCCGGTTTACTTAAGGTGATCAGCAAAAAAAGCAGGATGAGTAAAAGAAGCATGCCTCCAGCAAATAAAAGGCGCTTGCGCTTATCCATATTTTCCCATATATGGCGTATTTGTTGAATTATCTCACCCATTATCTTTCACATATCTCCTATCCGTTAAATAGGCATCCGCATAATCTCCTGATACGCCGCGACAACTTTATTACGAATTTCAATCGTCAGTTCATGGGCAAGGGCCGCCTTTTCCGCAGCGATCGTCGCCTCATGAATATTTTCCAAAGTGCCCGCTGCCAGCTGCCGGTCCATCTCCTCCGCTTTCAACTGAAGCTTATTTACTTCGTTAACATATCCTTTCAAAAGCTCTTGAAACTCACCGATATCTTCGGCTCTTTTCTGCACACGAGGCGTTTCCGGTTTTAATGCTAATGATATG
>JAAZDX010000206.1 GCA_012512605.1 Bacillota bacterium | reverse complement strand
GCCTTAGGGGGTGGATTTTACTTTTTCAATTGAGGTTAGGCTAGAATAACTACATAATTTTATTTTTCCCCTTGACATTGGTTTCGGTTTGCCGTATAATCCAGTAAATATCACAATTTAATAATTGATCTTATCTAGAGAGGTGGAGGGACTGGCCCGATGAAGCCCGACAACCGGCATTCTCATTCGAATGCAGCGGTGTCAATTCCTGCAGGGTTAAAGATAACCCTGAAAGATAAGAACGCAGATGCGCAGAGCATCGGTTGCTTGGCATATAAAAGCTGCTTTCTTATCGAAAGCAGCTTTTTTTCTTTACTCCCGGCCTCATTAAGATTGGATCAGAGAAGGAGGTTAGCTCAAGATGGGGATCAAAAAAACTTACGAAGAGATCAATGCCCGGATCCGCGCCGGCCGCGCCGTGGTGGTCACGGCCGAAGAAGTCATTGAAATTACGAAAGAGAAAGGGGTCAAAGCGGCCACCGAATATGTGGATGTGGTGACCACGGGGACTTTTGGACCCATGTGTTCTTCCGGGGCCTTCCTCAATTTTGGCCATGCCGAACCGCCCATTAAGATGAGCAAGATCTTACTGAACAACGTCAATGGTTACGGGGGTCTGGCGGCGGTTGATACCTACATCGGCGCAACCGAACCTTCCGTTGACCGGGGGATTGAGTACGGTGGAGCCCACGTCATCTGCGATCTGGTGGCGCGAAAACCAGTACGCCTAAAAGCCACTGCCGACGGGACCGATTGTTACCCCCGGAAGAAGATTGAGACCGACATTACCATTGACGCCTTGAACGAAGCCTATCTGTTCAACCCGCGGAACTGCTACCAGAACTACGCGGCGGCCGTGAATACTTCCGACCGGACGCTCTATACCTACAAGGGGGTTTTAAAACCGCAGATGGGAAACATCAACTATTCCACCTCCGGTGAACTAAGCCCCTTGCTGAAGGACCCGTACCTCCGCACGATCGGGATCGGGACCAAGATCTTCCTGGGCGGGGCCCTCGGTTATGTGGCCTGGCAAGGGACCCAGTTTGTCACGGAAAAGCCCCGTGATGAAAAGGGCATCCCCCTCTCTCCCGCCGGTACCCTGGCGGTGATCGGTGATTTGAAGAAGATGAGTACCGCCTATTTGCAGCCAGCCGTCTATGAAAAATACGGGACCTCCTTGTTTGTGGGCGTTGGGATCCCCATTCCGGTTTTGGATGAAGACCTGCTGGTTAACCTGGCCGCGGAAAACAAGGATATCTACACAAACGTCCTGGATTACAGTGTGCCTAGCCGGTCCCGGCCGGTACTGGGAAAATTCAGCTACGCCGAGCTGCGGTCGGGCGAGATCACCCTGGAAGGAAAGCGGATCAAGACCGCGCCCCTTTCCAGTCTGCATAAGTCAAGACAGATTGCGGCCGAACTGAAAAGATGGGTGCAGGAAGGCTTTACCCTACAGGAACCGATCGCGCCTTTTCCAAAGGTTGCGGCCTTGAATACGCTCGAAATCAACCTCAAGGGAGGGTTTTAAGTGGCGAAGATCGATATTGACCGGGGAAAATGTATTCATTGTGGTGCCTGCACGGCGGTCTGCGCTTCGTCCGCCCTCCGGATCGGGGGAGACGGGTGCACCCTGCTCTTCGACGAAAAGCGATGTGAGGATTGTGGCAGTTGCGTCAAGGCCTGCCCCTTACGGGCGATTATGGTCAGCACGCCGGTCCGGTGGCTCTATGCATGAACCGCGGTTCTACCGGGACCGAATGGCCGCCAAAGATTTATGCTCCTTCAATGTGACCGAAGACGAGTCGGACCTGCAGATTGCGGCCGAGATAAACTTGGCTGTTGAAGCCCGACGCGCCTTACGGCAATACCGGCGGCAGATCGGGGAGCAGATCCAAAGACAACCGGCTTTCCATCATAGTCTGGTTCCGGTGGAACCGTTACCGGATAGTCCGGAGTTGATTAAGGCCATGTGTCAAGCGGCCGCCGCCGCTAAGGTCGGACCGATGGCCGCGGTGGCCGGTGCCCTCGCCCAGTATGTTGGGCTTTCCTTGTTAGAGAAGAGCAAGGAGCTGATCATTGAAAACGGGGGCGACCTGTGCGTCGTGACCAGCACCGCGCGGAAAGTCCTGATCTATGCGGGTGATTCCCCGTTTTCGAACCAGCTTGCCCTGGTAATCCCCGGGGACGGCCGGCCGTGGGGGATCTGCACCTCCAGCACTGTGTGCTCCCGCCATCCGACGTAGTTTCTTCCTTCCATACCGCCTGGGCCGCCACAGCACTTGCTTGCGTCCGGTGCGGTAGTCAAGCTAGCGCAGTAGCCGCAGTGTGTGCAGACCCAGCCGCCGCTTCGTATCCATGGTATCCAGCAGCGGATCATACCCCGGCCGCAGACACACAGCATGGT
>JAAZDX010000205.1 GCA_012512605.1 Bacillota bacterium | reverse complement strand
TATTTAAACCAGGAGATGATCCGGAAATATGAGGTGGAGATGGAAGAGATCGAAAACTATGTCAATTACACCAACTCCATCCGGGGGGTGGAGGTTGGCTTGTTTTTTAAAGAGATGAAACCGGACGAAGTGAAGATCAGTTGGCGGTCAAAAGCTAGTGTGGACGTGAGCCGTCTGGCGGCCCACTTCGGGGGCGGCGGACACCTACGGGCGGCTGGCTGCTCCGTGCAAGGTTCTTTATCGGCGGTGATGGCCGAAGTGCTTTCCTTTTTGAGTAACTATTTTGAAGAGAATTAACAGGAACGGATGGAATTTTTGGGATGATGAACGCGGGGTTCTTAGTTGTGAACAAGCCACCGGGCTATTCTTCCCACCAAGTGGTGGCTAAGGCCCGCCGGATCTTGGGTGAACGTCGGATCGGACATACCGGCACTCTTGACCCGATGGCCACTGGCGTGTTGGTCCTGGCGATTGGGAAAGCCACGAAACTCATCTCTTATCTAGATGAAGAAAAGAAACTATACCGGGCACGTTTGGTCTTAGGTTTGTCAACCGATACACAAGATCTGACCGGTCGTGAGCTTTCAAGCCAACCGGAGACGAGGGTTTCCCAGGACAGGCTAACAGCCGCCCTGGCTTTGTTCACCGGTGAAATGGAGCAAACACCGCCGATGTATTCGGCGGTGAAAGTAAATGGGGAGCCTTTATACAAACTAGCGCGGGCCGGGAAGGAAATAAACCGGGCGAAAAGAAAAATCACCATCTACCGTTTGGAAGCCGATGAACCCCTTCTTCCCGTCTATGGCTTTAAAGAGGGGCCGGATTTACTGATCGAGTGTTCCCGGGGAACCTATATTCGAACGTTATGCCACGATCTCGGTGCCCATCTTGGTGTGGGTGGATGTATGGGTGATTTGGTCCGTTTGGCTTCGGGCCCTTTCTGTTTGGACGAGGCTATAACCCTGGATGAACTGGCAGAAATCGTAGACGCCGGTAGGCTTAGTGCGCATTTGGTTTCACCGACAGCGGCTTTATCCCATCTACCAATGGTGCGCTTAAATGAGGCCAATACCGAGCGGGTTCGGCACGGTGGTCGTCTTTTTCTCCAAGATTTAACCGAGATGCCGTCCCCGGAGGCTTGTCGGGCCCAGGGGTTGGTACAGGCCGTAAACACTGACGGTTCTTTGCTGGCCATTTTAAAGTACCACAAAGGTTCGACTGCTTTTTGGCAACCGGTTCGTGTCTTTACTTAGTGGGGGTCGTCCTGCAGCGGACAGGTGCGGCCACGCGGCAAATGCCTGTCCAACGAAGCGACGACCGTGTTTTCAGCAAGTTTAAAATAGTTACCCGTTGCGGGGAGGAACGAGCGGATGAAACTTTGGAAATCATTCCCGGTGATGCAAGCAGAATTGGCGAACACCGCTACTTCCGGCTTGGTGGTAACAATAGGGAATTTTGACGGGGTACACCGTGGTCACCAAAAAATCATCGAACGGGTGAAAGCGATCAGTAGTGTCAATGGGTGGATGGCCGTGGTGGTTACCTTTCGTGAACATACCGCAAAGGTTTTGGGCGCGGAAACGCCCGGGCTGATCATGTCCATGGAGGAGCGCTGCGCAATCTTTGCCGAAATGGGGATCGACGGTGTTCTCCTTTTAGATTTCACTCCAGAGCTGGCTGCGCTGGCCCCGACGTGCTTCTTAGACCGCCTGCTTGCTTTGGGGGTCCGCGCGTTAGTGGTGGGGCATGATTTTACCTTTGGTGCCGGGGGTGCCGGCGATACTAATCTTGTCTTATCCTATATGCGGAAACAAGGGCTTCACGGTGAAGTGGTACCACCCGTCAAGGTGCAAGGAAGGATTGTCAGCAGTACACGGATCCGGACTTTTTTGCAAACCGGTCAATTGGACGCTGCCAATGCAATGCTGAACCGGCCCTTTTGTCTGTCCGGTATTGTCCGTAGGGGGCAGGGTTTGGGAAAAGTTTTAGGTTTTCCCACCGCCAATTTAGACTACCCGTCTGACCGGATCCTACCCAAATTTGGTGCCTATTTTGTCCGGGTTATCCTGGATAAGGAAGTATACTATGGTTTAGCCAATGTTGGTTGTAAACCTACCTTTAACCACTGTGTTCCGTTGGTGGAAGTTTTTATTGACCGGTTTTCCCGGGAGATATACGGTGAATCTTTAACCGTTGAGTTTTTGTCTTTTTTACGGGAGGAGCGAAAATTTGCCTCGCTCGAAGCATTAAAGGCCCAGTTGCTTCGCGACCAAAAGCAGGGAGAAGCGCTTCGCCGCCGGATTCTTGCCCAAAAAGTATGTAATTAGGCTCGTCCCGCTTTCAACCTTCGCTTCCCTAAGCATACGGTGCCAAGCAATTTAAGCGGAGACCATTTGGCCCGGGCTGTGGCGGGCTAAAGGCAATCACCGGCGCGAGCGGCCAGTACGGATGATGACTGACGGGAGTTATTTTCCAAGTACGATAGATCTGCTCTTTCCAAACCGTACTGGTCGATCAGTCCTTCCACAGCAGCGGTCTCGCCCACATCTTGTGGGTGGTGGGCGTCGGAATTGGCGATAACCGTAACCCCTTTGTACTCGGCAGCCAACTCCCAAAAGGGAGGGAGGGGGTAGGGGGGGCGGATTCCGGCTTTTGTTTTGATTTTCGACTTACGTAAGCCATAAGCATTAACCTCTAAGGGGACATTGTAAGCTGCGGCGGCTTCCAGAATCCGTTTTGAACATTCAATCGCATGCTCATCCCATAATTCATAGGAGTTGCCAAAAAGATCGGGATGGGCGATGAAGGCAAACAACCCGGAAGCAATCGCTTCCACCATATGGTCGGCGTACGCCATCAACTCCTCTTTGCTCTTCAGGTAGGAATGGACACCGACCCAGCCACCATTATAGGGGACAAAATGGTTGCCTGCAATCAGGTAATCGAAGTTCCATTTCTCCAAAAGCTCTTCCTGGTAAAAGGCAGTAAATTCCGGAATGTACTCACATTCCATCCCTTTCAGAATTCGCAGCTGCGGATAGGTGCTCCGGGCTGCTTCGATTGCGCGAACGTAGCCATCCAGTTCGGACAGGTTCATGCGAATCCGACGCCACCCTTCATGGGGAAACGCGGGGAGTGGTGTATGGTCGGTAACCCCTAAAACATGCAGTCCTTTTTCAACAGCAACGGCAGCATAGTCAATGACATCAGCTTCAGCGTGTTGGCAGCGGTAAGTGTGGGTATGATGATCTTTACGCATGAACAATCCTCCATTAAAAATTGGATTTTTACATACAATCTTCCGTATTTTAACGACTATTTCCTGCCTTTTACGTTTAGTTTAAACGAAACTTAGCCGTAAGTTAATATTCAAGGAGGGACCTGATGAAGATGAAGCGTTATCAAGCTGCAGTTATTGGCTATGGTAACATCGGCCGTTTTTTAGTTGACGCTATCGAGGCGGCACCCGATCTTCAACTGGCTGGGGTAGTGCGACGACCAGAATCGGTGCAAAATTTACCCCCACAATTAAAAGGAGTTCCAGTCGTAACTGCCTTATCGGAGCTTGGCGCGGTTGATGTGGCTTTTCTGGCTTTGCCCTCCCGTTTGGTTCCCAAAGCAGCGGCGGAGGTCCTGGCGATGGGGATTAACACGGTTGATAGCTATGCCGTCCATAGTGACCTGGTCAGTTACCGCCAGCACTTGGACCCCATCGCCAAAACCCAGAGGAAAACGGCGGTGATTGCCGCCGGGTGGGATCCAGGCACCGACTCGCTGATCCGGTGTCTCTTTCTGCTAATGGCCCCGCAAGGGATCACCTACACCAATTTTGGTCCTGGGATGTCCATGGGGCATACCACGGCTGTGAAGGCCATCCCCGGCGTTGCCGATGCCCTGTCGTTAACCGTTCCGGTTGGCACCGGCTTGCACCGGCGGATGGTCTATGTCCAGCTGAAACCGGAGGCGGATCCCCAAGCCGTGGAGCAAACAATTAAGCATGATCCCTATTTTATCAATGATGAGACCGTTGTTACCTTTGTCCCGCAGGTTCAAGACTTGATCGATATGGGCCATGGTGTCCTTCTGGAAAGAAAAGGGGCGTCGGGGCGCACCCATAATCAGCAGTTCAAGTTTGAGATGCGGATTAATAATCCGGCCCTTACCGCCCAGGTCATGGTGGCTGCTGCCCGGGCAGGCTTTAAACAACAACCGGGGTGTTATACCATGATCGAAATGCCGGTCATCGATTATCTGTGGGGGGAGCGGGAAAAGCTCATCGCCAGTTTGGTCTAGAGAAGACTTCTAGTGATTATCGCTTCAGAAATCTTCGCGATAACCGATATAACTATTGTAACCCGTTAATAAATTCAACTGCCAGCAAAAGCAGCTAAACCTGCCCCGCAATTAGGCAGGTTTAGTTATAATTGTTACCGGGATAAGGGGTGTGCTTCATGGGGAAGGGAAAGCAAAAAGATGAAACCCGCTGGCGCGAGCAAGAAGCAGAAAGGCTATACGCCATGTATAAGTTAGAACACCAATTGCTAGCTGCCGGTTACCGGCGGATTGCCGGGGTTGATGAAGCCGGCCGCGGCCCTTTGGCGGGTCCGGTGGTTGCGGCGGCGGCGGTTATTCCCCCCGGGACATTTATCGTCCACCTGAACGATTCGAAAAAATTAACAGCCAAACAACGGGAGCTTGTTTACGAACAACTATTGGCCGCAAAGATCCCCTATGGGCTGGGCCAGGCTTCGGTGGAAGAGATCGACCGTTTAAATATATTAAATGCTTCGCGTCTGGCGATGATGCGGGCGGTCCGTAACTTGCCCGTGAAACCGGATTTTTTATTGATCGACGGGCATGCCTGGTCGGGGATTGACCTCCCCCACCGTGGAGTGGTGGGCGGCGATGCCTGTAGCCTTTCGATTGCTGCCGCTTCCGTCCTGGCCAAAGTGACCCGTGACCGCTTGATGATCCAGCTTGACCAGGCCTTTCCCGGCTACGGTTTTGCGAAACATAAAGGGTATCCCACAGCGGAACATTACTCTGCCCTGGCTTGTTTGGGGCCTTGCCCCATCCACCGGCGCAGTTTTAATCTGCATCTCCAGTTAACCCTGGAACAAGCATCAAGTTCCAAATAAGGACAGAAAGGAGCTTAACCAGATGGGTTCCGGGTATTTATACCCTTATCACTTTGGAGCAAAGGGTTTTATCAAGGGGCAACTTGAGCAAAACAAAGACGGACAGGTGGTCCTCAGAACCAGGGAAGGGGTTATCCCGGTAAAAGTGGAAGGCGATGGGGTTCCCCTCGGTGAAGAGGTTGTCTTTCGCCTCCTCCGGGAAGAACCAGGACTGGTCGTGCTTACGCCCTATCGCCTTGAGACCATTGGGGAAGCGTTGCCTTTTTTTAAAGAACTGTTTGCCGGTGAGGAGGACTTCGGCCGGAAACTTATCCTTGCTGCCGTACAGGAAAATTTGCCGTTAACCCGGGAAGTACTCCTTAATTTAAAAAAGGATTTAATCACTGTGGAAAGAGAATGGGGGGTCATAGTTCATCCCCGTGCTGTTGCTTTCATGCAAGCCAGAAACCTCCCGCTTGCACCACGGACTCTCCTTTGGGCCCTTTATATCTTGTTTCCGTCGGTCCAAAAGGTAATGTGGCAACGGACCAGCGACCAACCGCCCATCCTTCCCTTTTTAGCCAAAAGACAAGCGGACAAAAGGCCGGAGGCTGGGGAGAAAAACACTATCGTTAAGCCCAAAGATGAGCTTCTGGAAGCGGTCTTCCGGGAAGCGCGGATCTTTTTGAGGCATCAAGCACGCCGTGATCCGGGTCTACCCCAGCTTCTTTTCTACTATTTTCCCACCCCCCAAACGGAAATAC
>JAAZDX010000204.1 GCA_012512605.1 Bacillota bacterium | reverse complement strand
TAAAGTACCCGGAAGATTCAGCCGGAAGTATTATGACCACGGAGCTTGTCAGCCTCCGTGCCCATATGTCAATTGCCGATGCGATTAAGCGGATCCGGCGGCAAGGGTTTGACAGTGAGACCATTAATGTCTGTTATGTGACGGACGATGGTAGGCGCCTGATTGGAGTTGTTTCCATCCGCACGATTATTTTAGCCGATGAGAATGACCGGATTGAAGATATAATGAACCGGTATGTGGTGTCGGTGCGGACCACGGAAGACCAGGAAACGGTGGCCAAGATGTTTGCGAAGTATGACTTAACCGTACTCCCGGTCGTCGACGGCGAAAAACGGTTGGTTGGAATTGTCACTGTTGACGATGCCCTCGATGTTTTACAAGAGGAGACCACTGAGGACTTTGAAAAGATGGCAGCGATCACGCCAACCGACCGACCGTATTTAAAGACATCTGTATTGGAAATCTGGAAGAGCCGTATTCCCTGGCTTTTGGTCTTAATGATCTCGGCTACTTTTACCGGGTTGATCATTAACCACTTTGAGGATGCCTTGAAGACTTATGTCTTGTTGACGGCTTATATCCCCATGCTGATGGATACCGGCGGTAACTCGGGGAGCCAGGCGTCGATCACGATCATCCGCGGGCTTTCCTTGAATGAGTTGGAGTTTCGTGACCTTTTCCGGATTGTCTGGAAGGAGTTTCAGGTGGCTATTTTGGCTGGGATCACCTTGGCGGTTTTCAACTTTGTGAAGCTAATGCTCTTTGATCAAGTGAGTCTGATGGTGGCCGCGGTGATCTGTTTGACGCTGATGTTAACGGTCTTTGTGGCCAAGTTGACCGGCTGTATCTTTCCTATGCTGGCCCAAAGGGCGGGTTTTGATCCGGTGGTGATGGCCAGCCCCTTCATTACCACAATTGTCGATGCGTTGTCATTATTGATTTATTTTCGAATTGCATCTGCTATGCTGGGCATATGATGAAATAGCTTGGATCAAGCAGGAGCGTTTTACCATGTTTATGTACGTTTTTTCGATCGGCTTAATCGTGGCGGCCAATATCCTGTATTCTCATAATGGAGGAATAATAATAAGCAATAATTTACTTAAAAAGACGAAAACAGAGAGGAAAACAAGGGCGACCAGGAGAAACTGTTTCGGCAGATCAGTAATTTTGGAGGAGTCAACGATGAAAGAAGAAAAAACCCTTAATCATTTAATGGCGGCTTTTGCTGGGGAGGCCCAAGCCAACCGGAAGTACCTTGCTTACGCCAAAAAGGCGGAGGCCGAGGGGAAGCATAATGTGGCTAAACTATTCCGGGTGACCGCCGAAGCGGAAACAATCCACGCGTTAAAAGAGTTTGAACTGGCGGGAAAGGTCGGTTCGACCAGTGAAAATTTGCAGGCTGCGATTGACGGTGAAACCTATGAGTTTAAGGAGATGTACCCCGAATTCTTCAGTGTTGCCGAGGAAGAAGGGAATAAAGCAGCGGCAAGGGCTTTTAAGTTCGCCCTGGAGGCGGAGGAAGTCCATGCCAAACTCTTCCAGGAAGCGTTGGATAATTTGGAAGAAACAGAAGAGGTCTTTTATTATCTCTGTCCGGTCTGCGGTAATATCGAAAGATCCATCCCAGAAAAATGTTTTATCTGCCAAGTGCCAGGCGAGAAGTTTATTAAGTATTAAAGGAAGTCCCATAGCGAAGGGGTATTGGGAGGCGCCGGTTTAACCGGCGCTTTTGTATTCGGCGAGGGATAAAACCACGCCGGTTGTTTTTTGCTTAAACAAACCTTATGGTCTAGAATAATTTTTCCAATCTAAAAAAGATCTTCAAAGAAAGAGGAATTCGGGAACGGAGAAATAATACTATACTTATTCCATAACCAAATTGAGGAAAGGAAGGGATGTAATGGCGAAATATAACTGCGTGTTTTGTGACTTTGTCTATGATGAAGCGGCCGGTTATCCTGATGACGGCATTGCCCCGGGGACAAAGTGGGAGGATGTGCCCGAAGATTGGACCTGCCCTGTATGTGGCGTCGGTAAAGAGGAGTTTGAGCTCGCCGAATAATCGGCCGGGAAGCTCAGGTAGCTATTGACTCCAGCAACCTGGGGCAAGCGCAAGGACGAAAAAGGGGTCTACTCTACTGGTCAAGGAAGGACATCCAGCGCGTAACAAGCAACGAGTAACGAGTGACGAGAAGCTGGTGCTTAGGGAGTAATAGGAATGGAGGAGGGGTTGACGCTACGCGGCAACCCCCTTTGTTATTCTGGTCAAATAGTGCGGTGGACGGCGACGGCCACCGCTTTTAGTTCGTCTACCAATTGGGTGAATTTATCCGGACGGAGGGATTGGGGCCCATCGCATAAAGCCCGGGTCGGATCATTGTGTACTTCAATGAGCAGTCCGTCCGCACCTGCCGCCACCGCTGCTTTCGATAGCGCAGTAACATATTTCCACGTTCCCGTGGCATGACTTGGATCGGCGATAATGGGAAGGTGGGACAGTTCTTTGACGACTGGAATGGCACTAATGTCAATCGTATTTCTGGTTGCCGTTTCAAAGGTGCGGATCCCTCTTTCACAGAGAATTATATTGGGATTGCCGGAGGAGATAATATACTCGGCAGCCATCAACCATTCTTCAATTGTTGCCGATAGTCCCCTTTTTAGTAAAATCGGCCTGCCGCTAGCCCCCGCTTCTTTGAGCAGACGAAAATTCTGCATATTTCTGGCACCAATCTGTAGGATATCCGCGTATTCGGCGACGACTTCCACATCACGGGTATCCAAAACCTCAGTCACAATCTTTAATCCTGTTTCCTCGCGGGCGATATCCAACATTTTGAGCCCTTCTTCTTCAAGTCCTTGGAAGGAATAGGGGGAAGTACGGGGCTTATAGGCACCACCGCGGAGAATTTTCGCTCCGGCTTCCTTTACTTTATAGGCGGTTTCATAAAAGGCCTGTTCATTTTCGACGGCGCACGGCCCGGCCATAATGACAATTTCCTGGCCGCCGATGATTATATCATCGACTTGGATCGTGGTTTTGGTCTGCTTCAGCTCTTTACTGGCCAGTTTGTAGGGTTTCATGATGGGTACGATGTCTTCCACCCCGGGCATGTTGGTGATTAATTGCGTGTTGAGTAATCTTTTGTCCCCAACCGCACCGATGACGGTTTTTACTTCGCCGTAGATGGGATGGGTTTTAAACCCCAGGTGGATCAGCATCTCCTCTACCTGTTGGATTTGCCCTTTGGTTGCTCCCGTCTGCATCACAACGATCATTTAGGTACCTCCTTTTCCTTCTTTATTACGTTATAATCCTTAATTGTCAAAACGCTAAACCGCTTGGAAAGGTGCTCATTATTGCTCGGATGCTAAAAAACCTTGGCAATACGGATGAGCAAAACTCGGTCGAATATAGCGAGGGCTCGACGCTCTAAACGAACGTTAATCTATAGCTAAAGCAGAAACGTTAATCTAAAGACCCGCGTAGTGACTACTTTAAATATAAATAAAAAACTCCCAATCCCGTTTCGGGACGAGGAGTTTATAATCCACGCGGTACCACCCAAATTGAATCCTCAATAAGGAAACCACTTTCAAGCATACGGGAAAAATTACTGTGCGGAGTATTCTTCCGATATGCCCTCCTTGGATAACGGTTGGAGAAACCGTCGCAGCCTAATAGCAAGTAGTCGCCGCGCTAGCTAGCGCCAAGTTGCTCATGCCAGCAAAATTAGCTTCATTTCCTAAGCATTGCATTCAGCCTGCAGCTCCGGGGAGAACTTCAGTGCAAATCATTTTACCGGGCTTACACCAACCCCGGCTCGCTGGGAAAATCCTTTACACCTACTTTTCCCCTTCATTGCCTTTAATGGTTATATAGCTGTTGAGTATTATCCAAAATTCTAATAGAAACCAGCTCGCTTGTCAATCATTAATTTGTCTGGTGGGGGCATTATGTGCTCATGTCATCGGGAAGGTTATTTTTATGGCCTTCTTTTTTGTTTTTGCGGAGTCGTGTTCAATGCTTCTTACTCGCACTATTACGGAATTATTACAGAATCTTTGCTCTTTTGTATTTAACAGCTTGACAAGGCGGAGCGCCTTTTGCTATAATCAGGACAACAAGAACAGAATTTCATACCACTGAACAAAAGTTCAGAAGAAAACTTTTCAAGGGTGAATTCCTATGTATGATAATGAGGAAAAGTTAATGGCGAAGATTGCCATCCTCTTCTATGAACAAGGATATACCCAGGAAGAGATCGGAAAGATGCTGGGTATGTCTAGATTACAGGTGCATAGAAGGTTACGGGCGGCCGTCGAGACAAGGGTGGTCCGGGTGAAAATTGAGTCGGAGTTCCGCGAGGGTATCCTCATCGAGGACAAACTAAAGGAACTTTTCGGGTTGAAAGAGGTCTTGGTCGTGGAGAATATGGGCGACCCGGAAAAAACCAAGGAATATATTGCCCGGGGGGCGGCTGATCTATTAATGCGGAATTTGGTTGACCACGATTTTTTGGGGGTTTCGTGGGGGTCGACCGTCCGGATGGTGCCGGACTTTCTTCCCAAGAAGGACTTTCGCGGGGTTAAGGTGGGGAATATTGTCGGCGGCCTCTCCGAACTTGGCGATCTGGGAGCGCAACAGGTTGCAATGAATATTGCCAATAAACTGAATGCCACGACAAAACTCCTCAGCTTGCCTTTTATGGTCCAATCCGCGGCGGCGAAAAGTGCAATCTTCAGCGATGAATATGTGCAACAGGATATCAAAGCCTTTAAAAATTGTGATATCTGTCTTGTCGGCATCGGCTATGT
>JAAZDX010000203.1 GCA_012512605.1 Bacillota bacterium | reverse complement strand
CCAACACGTCGATGTCCTTAACGGGATTGCCTATGATGAGCAAAAAGGCCGCTTGTTTGTGACCGGGAAACTATGGCCGTATATCTTTGAGATTGAGATTGTAGCTGGAAAAGAATAGTACAACCTTTAATTTTTTACACTTAGAAGGTTTTCATATTTTTATGGTTAATAATTCCGTTATTAGTATTTTTTAGGATGTTTTTCAAATGATAAAAAGGCATATTTTATTATGCATATTGATTATTTAAATCTTATTTATCTTTGGCTGTGGTAAGAAGAAAAACGATTACACGCCAAGTCCTTATTTTTGGACTGAAGACGAAGACGGTTATTTAAAATTCTATACCGAAAATCCTAAATGCTATGACCATTATTTTATAGGATGGTATGATGAAGAATTCACGCCCATGGAGACTGTCGAGGCTTCTGTTAAAAAATTATCCGGTTCTGCTTCCGCCGGCTATGGCATTGTCTTTTGTTTACAGAATGAAAACAATTTTTATACCTTGATAAGTAATATTCAGGGAGAATATCTAATTGTAAAGATGGTAAATGGTGAGTGGTACGTTGTTGATGAGTGGTATGATAATGACGCCGGTATAATTAAGAATGGGGATATGGTTTACAGCCAATATTTGCATCTCGGTTATGGTTATGATGATGTGGAAAACCAGATAAAAGTAAAATATAATAACGATAATACCTTCACAATTTCCTTTAATGGTCAAGAGGCAGCTACCTTTAAGGATGGTAGCTTTTCTGGTGGATATTATGGGTTTTATGCAGAGACCGGAAGCGCCGAAGACGAAAATTTTCCTGATGAACCGGTCGAGGTATGGTTTAAACTTCATCAACCGGTAATAGTAGAACAGGATAGGGCTAGCCACCAGATTTCGACTTATCGTTTTAACTCATTAAACTTCGCTTCGGGAAAATTAATAAATGAATAAGCCACAAAAAAAGAGGACGTACTCCTCTTTTTTACTTCCCTATGGTTACCTCTTAAAACTATAAAATCGTCTAAAACGCCAAATCGAAAGATAAAGCTCCTTTCCAAGAAGTCTTTGCCAGGTCGTAAACGACATACCCCCCGAAACTAGACGGTTTGATCCCAAGTAGATTTAGCTCACAGGTTAGTCCGGTGCCAACCGCGTAATACGGTTCTAACCGATAATAGAGGTCGGCAAAGGAAAACCAGGTGAGCTCTTTCAGTTGAATGCACTGCAGCAGTTCCAGCGAATAGGGAAAACGGTAGTGATACGCTATTTCCAGAGCGGTTTGGACCAGAGTCTCCCCTTCCGTGGTTTTCAGTTCAAATCCCCGGTAAATCAAGGGATGAGCGAACAAACCTCCGCTTTCCGTATTGCTCACGACTAACCTTGGCTGTAATGTCAAATCGTCAAATGCAGATAATTTAAAGGATTGAACGGCAACATATTTGGTATCAGGAAACGTTAATCCCTGTCCCTCAGCGGGCGTATAAAGATCCACCGCACTGCGGAGCTCATGTTCATCCCAGTTGAGGTCAAAGGTTCCAGCGTTATGCAAATAAGCAGTTTGGTCTAGTTCCGCCCAACCGATTGTCAAGGTATAGTTAGGCTGGTAATACTTTAAATCTAACCCATAACCCCAAAAGTCTTGCTTTGGGGTTTCTTCATAATGAAGTTTAGCAATGAGGTCAAGGTCTGTGGTCAACCCAATAAATTTCAGTTTGAGCTCGTAGTTGTCAAAGCCTTTTCCGCGCGTCAAACCCTGCAGGTCAAGTTTTCCCTTTTGCCAAAGGAACCCGTACTCTAAAGCGGTAGTTTCTTCACGAATTAATTCTTGCTTAAAAAATGAATGTTCACGACCAAAATAGAGAAGCGGCTTAATTCGGGAAAAATCATACTGCAACCGGTCATATTTGATATCACGCAAAACCTGGGTCATATTAACCTGTTCCTTGTCGCCCTCCCCAACTACCTGAGCAAGTTCCGGAGATTGGTTTAGCGGAATCCCCTTTTCTGTTAAAACCCGTTTAATCTCAGGGATCAGTTTTTGGGCTTCATGGTAACCGAGGGCGATAAATTCGGCTGCCAAATGATAGTCCATAAAGGAATAATCCCCAACGTCACAGTTGATGGTGGCATCGGAATAGCGGTCAATGATTGCTTTAGAGTTACGCTCCTTTAAAATATTGATGAATCGGGTCCAAGCACGAACCGGAAAGGCATATGTATCATAGGGCAATTCATCAAAGGCCGTTGTTGAAATAACAACGTCCGCCCCTAGGACTTTGGCGGCCTGGGCTGGCGTCAACTCCATAATACCCGGATCCATTAGGAAGAGACCATCATAGTCCACTACAGGGAAGAAAAGGGGGATGGAGTAAGAACCTTGAATCTCCCGGGATACAGGCCCGCTGGTATGTACATACTTGACGCCGTGGGTCAGGTCATAACTGAGCAGGGCGGTTTGGATTGGAAACTCCTCCAACCGCTGATTGGGCAAAATCCGTTCAATAAAATAGTTGACTCTTCGGGTGTCGATTACCGAATAGAAAAAGGGGAAATTTAGATCAAACATTGAAGGGAGGATGTCGCTGGTGACCAACTCCTCGATGGTGGCCAGCGGCATCCCACTTCCATACAAGACGGCAACAATCGCTCCCATACTAGAACCGACCACCAGATCGACCGGAATCCCTTCCTCTTCAAGGGCTTTTAAGATTCCGACGTTAACCAAGGCACGGGCTCCTCCACCGCCCAGGGCCACAGCAACCTTGGGTTTTTGAACCTTTCCGATCTGCGGGGAGTTCTGAACAAATATAATCTCCCCCGTCTCCTCTTCTTCAACGATCCGGTATGGACGGATAATTCCTTCGGCACTAGCGGGAACAACACTAGATGGGCCAAGCAATAGACAAAGGATTACAATGACGCTGATCAGTAATGTCTTGCGCGGACATGAAACTTTCCTCAATGTTAGTTCCTTCCTCTCTAAGAACAACCGTTATTTTGCGCTATATAAATTATGATTATATCTTGTTGTTTTATTCGTGTCTACCCCCTCAACTTCCTTGTTTGTGCGGAGACTTTGAAAGTCTTCAAAGAATTATTTTATGGAATAATTTTATCGTGCATAAGCTTAGTTCAGCAGGTAAACTAATTTGTTTAGAATTTGTTGAGAATCACTGAACTATAATGAATTAAATATAGTCCTTTCTTGGCTGACTAAGCGTTGACAATGGATACCATCCAAAGCCGATCTTTTCAAAACAAAGCAGTAGGTTTTTTACAATTCAATCTAAGGGGGTGTGTATAGAGGGTCATATTTGTGCAAAACAATATAAGGAGGAGACTGAATGGACATTATTAAAAACATAAAACAAGGGTTTCAAATATACCTGAAGAATTTCGGCCTGTTGGTGCTGGCTTCGGCAATCGCTGGCGTAATTACTTTAGTTTCCTTTGGCGTTTTAGCCGGCCCAATCATCGGTGGCCTTTTGCTTCTCGGACTAAAGCTGATCCACGGTGAAAAAGGAGAATTAAAGGAGATCTTTGCCCACTTTGATCAGTTCCTTCCCACCTTGGTGGCGACACTTATCTTATGGGCAGCTAGCTTAGTGTTTTATATCATCGGAATCATTCCGCTGATCGGCTGGATAACCAACCTCGTCGTGAGTCCGGTCTTATTTATGCTCTATTTTCTAACGAACGGGTTCATCGTCGAACAGAAAATGGAACCGATCCAAGCGATTAAACGGAGTATAGACTGTTTTGCGGCGGAGTGGTTACAGCTTTGGCTTTACAGTTTGGTTATGTTGATCATCGGCGGGATTGGTTCCATCATCTTTGGTGTTGGTGTTGTTCTGACCATTCCTTTGGGTTTGATCGGAATGGCCCTAGTCTACCAAGAACTTGCCGTAAAAGAGCCAACCCCCTTTAAACCGGAAAAACAGACGCTTCTAAAAGTCGGGACTACTCTCGCGTTATTACTGGTTATTGGGGTCGTTTTTATCATGTTTGGCTTTGGAAGGAAATCCTCCCCTACCCGAAGCACCGGTCTTACTTCGAAGATTATCAGCGGTATCACCGGGCAAAAGGTGGAGATCGACCAAAAGGGTGGTCGCTTTAAGATTGGGGATCTGAGTTTCGGTTCTGGACTCCCGGAGGATTTTCCGAAAGATATTCCGATTTATCCCCGTGCGGAAGTGGATGGTTTTATGGGGGGCAAAGACAATGATTTATCAGGTTCCACAACGATCTTGACTTCTAAAGATTCCGCCGCAAAGATTTATGAGTATTACATAAATAATCTAGAAGCAAAAGGCTGGAGTGTTTCCCCCCAAGACCTGGGTGAGATGAAGATGATCAGTTTTCAAAAAGACAAACGCTCCGGCCTAATAACGATCAATCCCCAAGAATCCCAGTGTGACATCTTAATTGGACTTACTAACGAATAATGTTGGCCGAAATGATAAATGTTTGGAGGGTGTCAAATGAAACGTAAACCTTTCTTATTGTTGTTGATAATTGCCCTTACTGCTCTGGCTCTACCGGCTTCAGGTAACGAGGAACTCTATAAAATCGCTGTCCTTCCCTTTGAAGACGGTTCGATCCAGGACCGCTGGTGGGATGAGGGCCATTGGGACGTAGGCAAGGGCATTTCTGATGAATTTGTTACCGAATTTTTGAAGACCAATCGGTTCAGGCTGATCGAACGGGAACAGATCGACAGGATCCTTGAGGAACAAGACTTTGGCCAAAGCGGACGGGTTGATACACAAACCGCTGCAACTATAGGTAAGATCTTAGGCGTTGACTTTCTGGTGATGGGTAGGGTCACCGAGTTTAGCCTAAAATCAGCCGAAGTAAGCGGTTTGAGTTTTAAACAAGGAATTGGCCTGGGTGTCAAGAGTACCAATGCGATCGTGGCCATCGACGCCCGTCTGGTGGATACTAGTACCGCAGAGATTATTGCCAGCGCAACCGGTCGGGGTGATAAACGTAGCACCAACTTATCAGTGGCCGTCGATTGGAGTGCGATCGCCTTGGGTAGTGACGAATTTCGGACCACCAATCTGGGGATAGCTACGCGCGAGGCAGTGGCTTCAGCCGCTAAACAGTTGGCCGATCTGGCGTACAGTAGTGGTCGGCGGACTGCCCCAGCCGTGAAACTAAGAGGAGTCGTTGCTTATGCTTCGGGAGACAGAGTAATCATTAACATCGGTTCATCCGCGGGGGTCAAACCAGATATGGTTTTTGTTGTCAACCGGGTGCTTGAGGTGGTAAAGGACCCAATTACCGATGAGGTCATTGATGAAGTAACGGAAATGGTCGCCGAGATTAAGGTGACTGAGGTCAAAGAAAAATCCGCGACCTGCACGGTTTTGCAGAAATTAAGCAGCAACCTGACTACGGCGGTTGGGGACGTCATCGTACAAAAATAAGGGTATAGTTTGGAGAGGTGCTAATGAATTTCGTAAAGAATAAAGCCGCTTAAAAAGCGGCTTTATTCGTTTGGTTTAATATGTTCGCAAAGAACCTCTTCATCTCGGAAGATGGATGCAAGCCCAATTCTTTTGAAATATTTTTGGTAAAGGCCACATAGTGTTTGATGGCGGCTGCTTGGTCGCCCCTTTCCATGCAGGCGGTTAGTAACAGTTTTAATGTCGATTCCGAGTATGGATTCAACGCCATCAATTGCTGCAAGTGAAGCATGGCTTTTGCCGGCATTTTATTCTGCAGATAATAGACGGCCAACTTCTGTCGTAATTCCATATTTAAATTTCGCAATTTTTCTTGTACCGGCATGATCCATTGATAATCAAGATCCTCCAAATAATCACCCTGGTAAAGCAATACGGCGGTTTCCAACTGTTCGGCTAAGGAGGCGGTCATTTCTTTTTCCAAAGCTGAATGGGCTATTTCTTCAAATTGAAAGCGGTCGATTAAGATCCTTCCCGGCCGAAGCTGATAACGTTTGGAACCGCGCATGATCATCTCTTCGTTCGTAAACTGGTTTAACAGTCGGCGCAAATAATAAAGGGTGGTATGGAACAAAGCCAGGGCTTTATCCGGATCAACATACGGCCATAGATCCTCGATGATTTGGTCGGTTCTTACCGGTTTATCCTGATGGGCAAGGTAGGCCAAAAGATGTCGCGATTTAACCGTTCGCCATTGGGCGGCAGTAAGCTCCTGTCCACCATGGAAGACCCGGATTGGTCCAAACATTTGTATTCTAAAGAGATAAGTGTCCTTGTTTTCTGCAGGGAATACGGCTCCTTGTTTTCCAGCTGGGTCCTCTTGTGTAAGCTTATTAGGTATAGCCGTTCGGAGCACGGCATCACCTTTCTTCACCAATGACGTTTCAAGATCTATTTTTTTATATAACTCCGCTAAGCTTGACAAAGGGCTCCTGGCTTGTCTTGGTTCGCTGCTTGCCAAGAAGATTGGACTTAAGAGAAGTTCACAAATGGGCGCAAGCACCCCTCCTTGTGTTAATGCTTCACCTAAGGTTTCCTCCGCGATCTTTAACGCCCCATCCCATTCACCTTTCTTCGCCTGGATTAACGCCAAAAGGGAACGGTTCAGAATAGCAAAACACCGGTCGTTTCCAGCCTGTTGGAGAACTTCCATTCCACAGCGGAAATAATGTTCGGCTAGATCAAGGGCGCTGTGTTGATCCTGGATCTTAATAAGGCGGTTATATGCAGGTAAGTGGTCAAAAAGATTTATTAAACCCAGATCCACCCGGTTATTATTTTCCAATGTCAACTCCGAACTTTGGCGGAAACCCATTTAGTGTTTTCCCCCTTTTAATTGATGGAATCATAACGATAATTATTGACTTAGTGGCTATTATTGGTAGAATAAAAGCAAGGGTTCTCTTTCTTGCTTAAAATACGAATTATTTGGTTTTTCTGTTCTTAACTATACTCCAAGATTTTAAAAAAATAATCACCCCAAGGGTGATTAAAACGTTTAAACAAGGGTGATTTTTGGGGTGATTTTTCTTAAAGATGCCCACGCTGACTTCCCGCTCGTCGCGAAGAAAATCAGCGTCGGGCGGTTGCGTAAACAAAAAACATATAGGAAGCACGGCGTAATAACTTCAAGATGTTTCAAGAAAAACTTACGCCATAAAATAATGGAGGTGGTTCCATATGCAGAGAAGGAACACCTTGATGCTGCTCTGTCTGCTGGCAGCTTTCCTTTTCGTTGGGTGTAACCGGGTAAAGCTTGATCCTAAAAGGCCGGTGACGGTTACCATGTGGCACAACTATGGCGGCCAGATGCAAAACGTAATGGACGAACTGATTGACGAGTTTAACAGCACTATCGGGCGGAAGAAAGGCGTCATCATCAGTGTTACCTCCATTTCTGCTTCCAAAGATATCCAAGAAAAGTTGTATATGATTGCTGCGGGCGACCCTGGCGCGCCGGAGATGCCTGATCTTTTCACTGCTTACCCGAAAACAGCACTCATCCTGTGGCAACAAGGATTATTGGCTCCTTTGGACGAAGAGTTCACCCAAAAAGAACTCGATGCTTACCTCCCCCAATTTATTGAGGAAGGCCGGCTCGCCGACGGCAGGCTTTATGTTTTCCCGATTGCCAAATCGACCGAAGTCTTGTTTGTCAATCAGACCCTGTTTGATCGTTTTTCCGCAGCAACCGGTGTTCAGCTGGACAGTCTCGCAACCTTCGAGGGAATTGCGGAAGCCGCGGTTAAATATTATGAATGGACCGATGCACTCACCCCCGATCAGGACAATGATGGCAAGACATTCTTCACTGCCGACTCCTGGTTTAATCTTGCCCATGTCGGCATGGCCCAATTAGGTGGCGAATTTATCTACCCGGATCATTTGAATATCACTTCCGATCTATTCCTGCCGATCTGGGATTTTAGTGTTCTGCCCGCCTTCGCTGGCGGCTATGCGGTTACGGACAGTTATTCTTCCGAGCTCTCCAGGACCGGAGAGATCGTCTGTTCGCTCGGTTCGACAGCAGGTATCCTATTTTATGGCGACAGCATTACTTATCCCGATAATACAAGGGAGAATGTTACTTATACCATCTTGCCATATCCGATCATTAGGGATGGGGAGAAATTCGCATTACAGCGCGGTGGCGGGATGTGCGTCCGACGCTCTACACCCCAAAAGGAACATGCTGCCGCGTTGTTTTTGAAGTGGTTCACCCAGCCGGAGCAGAATATGCGCTTTGTCTCCACTACCGGCTATCTACCAGTCACTAAAGAAGCCTTTGAAAACAATATCAAAAAAGAGATGACAGCGGCGAAAACCCAGAATCTAAAGAAGCTATTGGAGACGGCGACTTATATGTATCGGGAATACACCTTCCTGGTCCCGCCGAACTATGAGCAATTAGACAGTTTGAGCAGAGATTATGAGAAAAGGCTGAAACAAATAATGTTAGAAGGAAGGCAGAGAGTTCGCAAGGAGCATAAAGCTTTATCCGTGGTAAACGAAGAGCTATATCAGGACTTTGTCAATCCTTGAAGAATTCGGTAGAAGGTGTAGAAAGATGTTCAATTTAAATCACTTCCTTGGGAAGAACCAGCTTTCTCTGCAACGACGTTCTTTTACTTTTTTCCTCCTCTTTTTATCCGCCGTTATGTTGGGGTTATTGTTGATCCTCTTTTCCACCGGGGCTTTTTCAGTTGGAATTAACGAGTTTCATCTCTTTTTACGGAACGAACTCAAACATATCGCCGGAAATGCCGCCCGGGAATATGGCGTCCTTTCGGTCGAAGGAGTTGCTCTGGCGAAGCGTCTGAGCGAACAGATCGAAGGCAGATTGCAAGCAGAGGGTTTGCGCCCGGCTCAGCTAAGAAACCGCCCCGAACTTTTGGAGCCAATCCTCAGCGAAACCGTTGAGTTACTCGTTGCCGCCCTGGAAAAGAACAAGAGTAGCGGTGTCTTCATCGTTCTGGATGCCACGGTCAATCCGGCGCTGGCTACCGCCGAAACTTCCCGTGCCGGGCTTTTTTTAAAAAACATGGAACCCAACGTTATTAGCCTTGCTTTCCCGGCGATCCGCTTCTTACGGGGCCCCGCTTCTATTGCCCGGCAGAAACGGCTAGATTTATTGCCCCAATGGCAAATGGAATTCCAGGTGGAACCGGGTGACTTTTTTTTCACAACTATAAATGCCGCGCAGAGGAGCGACCTTCCCCTGTCGCGCTTGTATTACTGGAACCCTTGTTGTGTGTTGGCGGGCAATTATGAAAAAGCGATGCTCCTTTGTGTTCCGCTCATCACCTCCGACGGTTTTATTCTTGGTGTTTGCGGATTCGAGGTTAGTGCCATGTTGTTCAAACTACAAAATACCCCGGCCAATTCCACCTACACCCGGATCTTCACCATGCTTGCACCGGTACAAGGGAATACTTTGGACGCGGCAAAAGCGATGTACGCTGGGAATTACAGCGCGCTTCCTTTACAAACCGGCGGTCCTTTATCCTTCAAAACGTTGAGTAAAGGTTTATCAAGCTATCTGGCGGTAGACGGCTCGGCATACGCAGGGCTCCACCAAAAGATTAACATCTACCCAAAGGATGCCGCCTTTTCCGAAAGTGAATGGGCTTTGGCGATTCTCATGCCGGAACAAGATCTACGGACCAATATTCGGGAGCATAACTGGCGATTTGTAATTTTACTTCTTATGCTTCTTATCTTTAGTGTGGTGGCGGCCGCCTTGATCAGCCGTCGCCAAATGGCACCGGTGGTCGGTGCCCTACAGATGGTGAAAGAAGGCAAAGTATCATCCTATGAAAAAACGAATATTCAAGAAATTGATGATTTGATTGAGTTTTTAGCTGCGCGGGATACGGCCGAGGGCTTTTCCTTGGGAACGGAGGAAGTGACCAAAACCTCTCCCCTCTTCCAAAACTTTGTTAAAAACATTAAGACCCTCTCCCCGGCCGAGCGCGCTGTCTTCAACCTTTACATGGAAGGGTACACCGCGAAAGAGATCGCGGAGATCTTATGCCTCTCGATCAACACGATCAAGACCCATAATAAACGGATCTATGCCAAGCTGAACGTCTCCTCCCGTAAAGAGTTGCTCCTTTATGTCCGGCTGCTCCAGGAGCAAGAAAGGGTTGCCCCGGAAGATTAGCCTGAAGGCCGCCCCTTTCTTCCCATTTACTCCAATAGCTTTTTAAACAAGAGAAATTCATCATTATGTTCGCCGCTCTCATAATAATAAGAGAATCCACTCTTACCATCTTATCCTTCCTGGATCGATAACGAGTAAACAGAAAGTGTTTCGGGATCGGTCAAATTTCCGCTTAAGGAAACGACTACATTATAGGAAGGGGAAAAATCCTTAACCACTCTAGCGGAAACGTGATGCACATAGGGATCGGTCCGTATAGTTATATAACACGAATCCCACATCGTGCCATCAATAGCAACATCTCCTTCCAAGATCGGACTTGCCGGCGAACCATAGTGGTCGGAAATGCTTCCATAGTTTGTCGAAACTTTCACCCACAGTTAAGGTGACGCTGTACGGACATTCTTCTCCTTGGCCCGACCAGAACCATGTACCTATATAGTCGTCAACTGTTGCAAAGGGGAAGCGCCTCCCGGACCCAGGACCGCCACTATTTCCGCCATTACCACCATTTCCCCCGCTCGACTATCACTGCCACAACCTGAGAAGACCGAGGTAACATAGCCAAGGCCAAAAGACAAAAGAATAAACCCTTCCGTCGCCTCATTTATCCTATACCTTCATTTGCTTTTGATAATTTTATTATAAAAAGCGGTTATCAACAAAATCTAAACAATGAGAAGCTGGGAAAATATTCCTCGTTATGGAGTTTTAATCCCAAAGTAAAAAAAGTCAAGGCCAAGCGATACGAACTTCCTTTAGCCTTGACTTTTTCGCCGTTAGTGAATTACCATTCTCCATCATTAGAAACGGGCCGACGATCATGTTTTTGATTTTATGAATATTCTTCTGACATTCCGGATAATAGTTAAAAAATAGCTAAAACAACAAAATATAGTAATTAATGTAACTAATATTAATAAACCTTGTGAAATCACCCTCCATTTTTTACCTATTAATCCTTAATAGTCACTTATGGGGAAAATGGATGGGTGATTTGAATTCGAAAGGCCAGCATCGGGTGGGTCGAAGGGGGCATTAAATCAGGCAGAAGCCCCCGGAACGCTAGCGGAGCCAGGACGCCGACCCGCATGAGTTTTAAAGTTCCGGGGGCTGGACGAATTGACCCAGATTGGTAGCAGGTGTCAACGGCAGACGAAAATTCCCCACTTTTGGCAGATGAATTTTCCCCACTTCCATTTATTCGTCTCCCGTTTTCGGGATAAGACCGGCTTTAAGTTTTTCTTTTAGACGATAGGATTCACCTTTAATGTTAATCACCATGCTGTGGTGAAGTAAACGGTCTAAAATGGCCGTAGCAATAATAGGGTCACCAAAGATTTCACCCCATTGACTAAAACCACGATTGCTGGTTAACACGATAGAACTTTTTTCATAGCGTCGGGAAATGAGTTGAAATAAAAGATGGGCACCATGCGTGTCTACGGGAACATAACCAATTTCATCGATGATGAGCAGCTTAGGGATGGTGAAAGCCTTTAACTTTTCTTCCAAGCGGTTCTCGGCATAGGCCTTAGTAAGAGCAGTGACAACGCTCGCGGCAGAGACGAAGAGGGTTCGGTAACCGCGTTGAATGGCTTTCATTCCTAAGGCGGCTGCCAAATGGGTTTTTCCCGTTCCCGGAGGTCCCAGGAAAATGACATTCTCTGCTCTTTCAATAAAGACGCAACCTGCTAATTCAAGCATCTTCTTACGGTCAACCGAGGGT
>JAAZDX010000202.1 GCA_012512605.1 Bacillota bacterium | reverse complement strand
AATACTTTTGCCAAGAAATTCAAATCAGCGGAGAATACCATTTGGCTTGGTTTATAGAGACGGTGTTCATGGGTTTTGCCGGATGGTTGGCCGGCGGCATTATTAGCGGCGTATGGCGGCGTTGCTCGGTCCGGGTGGTGCTCGATATACTTGAGTATTATCTGCGCTCCATCCTCCCTCGCGCCTTGCCCTACTTGCTTCTAATGCCGCGAGTCGAATCTGAGGGTATAGCTGCCAACCATCCGGCAAGGGTGCCCCCGATTTTCAAATGGCTTCCCGCAGTGCGCGGGCGAGAGAAGCCATTTTTTTTAACTCCGGATCGGCGGCGATTGCCTGGACCAGTGCACTGCCGACGATGACCCCGTCGGCGAGGCCCGCGATCATCCGTGCTTGCTCCGGGGTGTTGATGCCAAAACCGACCGCCACCGGGCGCGGACTCAGGGCTTTAACCCGCCGGACGAATGCGGGTAATTCCGGCGGGAGGCTGGTCCGGATTCCGGTTACCCCTTTCACGGAGACCGTATATAAAAAGCCGGTACTGGCCGCCGCGGCGAGCTTGATCCGTTCTTCTTTACTGGTGGGTGCGGCCAAAAAGTTTAAAGCGATCCCCAACTGGGCAGCTAAATTCCGTAGCTGAACAGCGGCTTCCGGAGGGAGGTCGGGGATGATCAATCCGGCTACCCCGGCGGCTTTCGCCTCTTTCAAGAAACGGGATAAACCCCACCGGTAAAGCTGGTTGTAATAGACCATCAGGATCAGTGGAACCGGAAGACTGGTAGCGACCGGTTTGATTGTCGCCAGGAGTTTGGTTAGGGTACAACCGGCTTGCCGGGCCCTGACGCTTGCTGCTTGGATCACGGGTCCGTCGGCCAAGGGATCGGAAAAGGGAACCCCGATTTCGATCAGGTCGGCACCGCTCTCGACCAGGGTCGCCAGCACCCGCGGCAAGCCCAGTAAATTCGGATCACCGCCTACGATATAAGGGATAAAAGCTTTGCGACCCGCCCGTTGCAATTCTTGGAAGCAGTATGCTACCTTGTTCATAACTTCACCCCCATCGTCTCCGCGACCGTCGGAATATCTTTATCGCCCCGTCCGGAGAGGTTGATGACCATGATTTCATCGGGCTTTAGTTGGCGTCCCAGCTTCATTCCGACCGCGACCGCATGGGCACTTTCCAAAGCGGGAATGATCCCTTCGGTCCGGGTTAAATAAGTGAAGGCGGCAAGGGCCTCTTGGTCATCAACTGTGTGGTATTCAACCCGCCCGCTATCCTTTAAGTAGCTATGCTCGGGACCGACCCCGGGGTAATCCAGGCCCGCCGAGATGGAAGCAGCCTCCAGGATCTGCCCGTCGGGATCGGAAAGAACGTAACTTTTTGCACCATGGAGGACACCCGGCTTTCCTATTGCCAGGGCGGCCGCGTGTTCTGCTGTTTTAAGGCCTTTGCCTGCCGCTTCAACCCCCACCAATTTTACGCTTGGCTCCAAAATAAAGGGCGTGAAGATCCCCATGGCATTGCTCCCGCCCCCCACACAGGCTACAACATAACTAGGAAGCCGACCCGAAAGTTCGTTTAATTGCTCCTTGGTCTCCTGGCCGATCACTGTTTGGAAATCCCGTACGATCATCGGATAGGGATGGGGTCCAACGACCGAGCCGATCAGATAGTAGGTATCATCCACATTAGTCACCCAGTCGCGAATCGCCTCGTTGGTAGCGTCTTTTAAAGTCCGGCTTCCGGAGGCGACCGGCCGCACCTGGGCACCTAAGAGTTTCATCCGAAAGACGTTCAAAGCTTGACGGGCTATATCTACTTCGCCCATGTAAACCACACATTCCAGGCCAAACTTGGCGGCGACAGTGGCAGTGGCAACACCATGCTGGCCAGCACCAGTTTCGGCAATGATTCGCCGTTTGCCCATGCGCTTTGCCAGTAAAATTTGGCCTAAGGCGTTATTGATCTTATGGGCCCCGGTATGGGTTAGATCTTCCCGTTTTAAATAAATCTGGCCCTTGCCGAGCTCCCGACTGAACCGGCCGGCATAGTACAAAGGGGTGGGTCGGCCGGCATAGAAGCGGTAAAGCTCTGCCAACTCCCGCTGAAATTCGGGGGTTGCGGCGTAGCGCTGGTAGGCTTCGGCTAATTCGTCTAAAGCGGCCATAAGGGTTTCCGGCACATACCGGCCGCCATATTCACCGAAATACCAATCATGAAGGTTTGTGATGGGAGACACCTCCTTGGATCTTTTATAGTTGTTCACCCCAGTAAGCTGGGACTAGCCCATAAATTGAGCTGACCGATGTTTTTGCCGTAGAGAACAACATTCGACCTAGCGTTCTAATCCTTGCTGAGCCGATTATTCACTACTAGTAACTAGTGATGAGCTTTTAATTAGGTTAGTACGTTTGCACCAGGCCCTACAAGCTTTTAATTGTTGCCATCAAGCGGGCGATTTTATCCGGGTCTTTAAGTCCCGGACTCTTCTCGACCCCGCTGGACAAATCAATCCCGTCCGGTTGGACATCACGGATGGCCGTACTAATGTTATCCGGGTTTAAGCCGCCCGCTAAGATCAGCGGGAAACCAAGTTTTCGGTAGCCCGCAACCAATTTCCAGTCAAAGACCTGACCGGTTCCGCCGTACGCATTAACCGCATAGGAGTCGATGAGGATGCCGCGGAGGGCTGCTCCTTGCCATTCCGGTTTGGGCTGATCGCGGCTAGCCCGAAAGGCTTTAATCACGCGTCCCGCCAATACCTGACAATCCCGCAGGGTTTCATCCCCATGCAACTGGGCCAGATCAAGGCGGCAAGTCTGCATGATTGTCCGGATACGGAAGGGGTCCTCATCCACAAAAACTCCGACTTTGAGGATTAAAGGGGAGAGGTGGCGGGTAATTTGCGTAACTTGTTCGACCGAGATTTGACGTGGCGAAGGAGCAAAAACAAAGCCTAGGGCGGAGACGCCAAGTTTTTGGCAGATGAGGGCGTCGTCTAAGTTGGTAATCCCGCAGATCTTAACCGGAACCATCGGTACCTCCACGGAGTTTCTGAATCGCCCTTTCCGGATCGGCAGCGGTGACTAGCGCCTCTCCCACCAAGGCAGCGTTGACACCGGCCAAGGCCAGCCGTTTCAGATCATCACTAGTCTTGATCCCGCTTTCGGCTACTGCCACCTTGTTTTTGGGTATTCTCCCCAGCAAACGAAAGGTGGTCTCCAGGTCAACTTCGAAGGTCTTTAAATCCCGATTGTTAATCCCAATAATCTCCGCCCCGGCCTCCAAGGCGGTGGTCAACTCCGCCTCATTGTGGACCTCCACCAACGCTTCCATCCCTAATGCTTGCACTTCCTTTATGAAACTGGCGAGTATAGACCTTGTCAGTGCCGCCACAATCAAGAGGACCGCATCGGCCCCATAAGCTCGTGCCTCATAGATTTGATAGTAATCGATGATAAACTCCTTCCGGAGGACCGGAAGCTTTTTCGTCACCCTTTTGACCTGAACCAAGTCGTCCAGGGACCCTAAAAAAAACTTTTCGTCGGTTAACACCGAAATCGCGGCAGCACCCGAAGCTTCGTAGCTCCGCGCCAACCGTACTGGTTGAAAAGTAGGGCACAGCAGGCCTTTTGACGGGGAGGCCTGTTTGATCTCGGCAATCAGTTGAATTGGCCCACCAAGTAGACTTGGCCGGAAAGGGCGGGTGGCCGGGGCGTGTCTCAATTTCTGTTCCAATTGATTGATGGGAGTTTGGGTTTTCCGTACCCTTACTTCGGCCGCTTTAGCCTGTAAAATCCGGTCTAAGAACACTAGGCTTACCTCCCTACCTGGCGTAATTGCTCTAATTT
>JAAZDX010000201.1 GCA_012512605.1 Bacillota bacterium | reverse complement strand
TTAACGGCAGCGATCACTTGGTCGGCATCGCCCAGCACGGTGTTGTGGGCAAAGCCGGTGGTCAGGATGGTGCCACCGTTGATCCCGGTCATCTCGTGGTCTTCGCTCCATCCGCCGAGTTCGAGGGACTTATTGATCACTGGAGTGAAATCTTTCTTCCCGTTTTCATCCGCCGGGATGTGGATGAGACCAGGATACCCGACGACGGCCGTGGTAAAGACCCGGTCGGCGTAGGAGTCGCGTGGCGGCATCAAGCAGTTGGTGGTAAAGAGAGCTGCCCCGGGAATTCCATCCAGTTCATTTTTCTGGTTTTGCCAGGCTGTGCCGAAATTCCCCTTCAAATGCGGGTATTTTTTCAGTTCGGGGTAAGCGTGGGCCGGCAACATTTCCCCGTGGGTGTAGATATTGATCCCTTTGCCTTCAGTCTGCTCCAGCAGTTGTTTTAAGTCGTGAAAATCGTGGCCGGAGACGACGATAAATGGTCCTTTTTCAATGATGGTGCTAACTTTCGTCGGAACCGGGTGGCCGTAAGTGGAGGTGTTGGCTTTGTCTAGAAGGGCCATACATTTCAGGTTGATCTCGCCAAACTCCATTAGAAGGGCCAGCCCTTCCTCGACGGTGTGTTCCGCGCCCACGGCACGCATTCCTTTATAGAACCAGGCGGTGACTTCTTCATCGCGGTGGCCCAGGACGGCGGCGTGCCAGGCGTAGGCGGCCATCCCCCGTAGCCCGAGCAGAAGAAGGGAACGTAAGGAAACCAGATCGGGGTCGCCTTTCCATAAAGTGCTCGGGTCAAGGTCGGCAGCGTCGCCCAGGGTTGCCTTTGCGCTCTGAACATCCGCAATAAGCTCCTCGATCCGGGCGGCGTCAAAATTTACGTTCGTAATGGTGGCAAAAAGGCCTTGCATCATAAGATCATCGGTTCGACGCTCGGTATTTTTGCCTTCTGCCGCGCGGGCTAGCCCCACCAGGGCACTGGTTAGTTCATCTTGGAGATTGGCCACATCCGGTTGTTTACCACAGACGCCAACCTTGGTACATCCTTTTCCTCCTGCGGTTTGCTCACATTGGAAACAAAACATGTTACTCATTGACAAAATCCCTCCTTAATATTGCGTTTCGATTGGTTTGGTATTGGCGCTTTGGCCGAAAAAGCCCAAGTGGAGTGGGTTAGCGGAAGCCAGCTTGGGCATCCTACTGTAAATAACGGTTGCTACTTTCAAATGGGTTAGCTGTTATTATTCTAAGACGGAACCATCAGTGCCAATCGTCACGATCTGCCAGGGAACAAGTTTACCGCTCTTCATTAAGGCCGTTTTCACGGCGTGGACCAGTCCGCCGCAGCAGGGGACTTCCATGCGGAGGATAGTGATACTTTTAATGTCATTGGCGGCCAGAATAGCAGCGATTTTTTCGCTGTAATCAGTAGCATCCAGTTTGGGACAGCCGATTAAGGTGACTTTATTCCGCATGAAATCTTGATGGATATTAGCATAGGCGTAGGCGGCACAGTCGGCGGCGATCAGCAGGTTTGCTTCCTTGAGATAGGGTGCATTTACGGGTACTAACTGCAGCTGACAGGGCCACTGCCTGAGCTGGGAGGTTAGCGGGACCTGGGCCGGGGTACTAGCCTCCTGAACAGCCGGGGCTTTTGGCCGGATTGTTCGGGCGCTCGTCCCCGGACAGCCACAGGCCAGCGGCGGCAGGTTGTTTGCTTCCGCTTTAGCCTCTGCCATCCGGGCCATGTTTTCTTTAACGGCGGCTTCGTCAAAGGGATCTGCTTCTCTTTCTTCAATGGTGATCGCCCCGGTCGGGCATTCCGGGAGACAATCTCCCAGGCCGTCGCAGTAGGATTCCGAAACTAATTTAGCCTTCCCGTCGACCAGTTGCAAGGCGCCTTCATGGCAAGCCGTAATACAAAGACCGCAACCGTTACATTTTTCTTCGTCGATCGCAATAATCTTCCGGATTGTTTTCATTACTATCCCTTCTTTCTGCTTAAGCAAAGTTTCATCACAAACAAGAATTCGTTTAGAGTGGTTGGACACCCGTTTCTCCGGGTGTTGCTTACGCTGTTATCTGTATTGTATTCGAATATGGAAAGAAACGCGGTAACCCAGGTTACCAATCGGGCGGTGGCGGGAATATTTTTCTCTGGAAAAGCTCGCGCATTTCCATACTTTGCAAGATATAGAGGATACTTGTAACATTTCCCGAATATTAGTTTATGAATCCCATGAAACCTTTATGAAGTGGGTTTTGGGTAACGTTGACGGGGGGTAGGTTCCTGTGGACAATAAAAAACGGATCGTTATCGGAATTTTGTTCTTCATTGTCTGCTGTTCGTTTTGGATCCTCAGTGCCGGTGACAATGTGCGTTTATCGGGAATGGAGCCGGCGGGTGAGGTGGAACTGCACACCAACTTGACCTTCACTTTTTCCGAGGATATGGTCAAGCAGGAAGAGGTGGGGGTGACCCTCTCCACCGAATTCGTTAAATTTACCCCGGCGATCCCGGGTAAGTACCGCTGGGTTACCAAGCGGGAACTTCGTTTTTTACCGGAAGTTCCTTTGCTCCCATCCACCACTTACCAGGCGGAGATTGACAGTGGACTCGTTTCGGTGCAAGGCAAACCGCTCTCCGGCAAAAGAACCGTGGAGTTTTCCACCGCCCGTTTTCAGGTGGAAAAGACCACGACTAATTATATTACCACCGAGGACCGGTTGGGCGTGGTTTTAGAAGCGCGGATCTGCTTCAATTATCCGGTTTCCCCGGTCGAGCTTGAGAAGGCGCTTCGCCTCCAGTTGGCGGGGGCAAAGGATGATCTGGCCTTTACTGTGAAAGAGACTGGAAACAGCCGCGAATTGACTGTGGTCAGTGCCGCGATTCGCCTTACGGAGAAAGAACAGAAAATTACGATCACACTGCCCAAGGATTTTCTCTGTGTTGGCGGGCAAAAGGGATTAGCCGCCGCCTACCGCCATGAAACAACGGTTGGTGCCAAAAAACCGTTGAAGATCCTGAATGCGGCCTTACAAGGGGTCCGTGGTAAACACTGGATCACCGTGCAGTGTTCACAACCGGTGGACGCCGAAACGGCGGCCGGTTTTATCGAACTTAAACCGGGGGTTAATTTTACCGTTGAAACCGAAAGTGATCTGCTCCTAATTAAGAGTGACCAGTTTAAAGGGGGGGAAAATTATCATCTCCGTTTAAAAGCCGGATTACCAGCGGTCAATGGTTTACCGCTGGCCAAGGACTTTGCGGCCATGATCACCCTGGGCGATCTTGATCCGGGGCTCGGTTTTACCTCCCGTGGACGGTACCTGAACAGTAAAGGTGCTCTCAATTTGGGACTGGAAACGGTCAATGTGAACCGGGTGCAGCTGGAGATCCATCAAATTTACGCCAACAACTTAATTCCCTTTCTCAATCACTTAGATTCCTCCCTGTCCGAGTACGCCTATAGTTGGCAGCTGCCCTACCTCGGCAAGCTGGTGAAGGAAGAAGAGCTGGAGATTGCCGGGGCCAAAAATGAGGTGGTGACCACCGCGATCAACCTCGGTCAATACATGGACCCTGAGTTTAAGGGTGTTTTCCAAGTCTCAGTCTATGATTATGAACGCCGCTGGCGTAATGATCATAAGTATGTGATCGTTACCGACCTTGGGATCGTCGGGAAAATGGGGAAAAACGAACTTCTGGGCTGGGTTAATTCGCTGGAGACTTTGGCACCGAAAGCAAACGTGAAAGTCAGTCTGATCAGCATAAACAACCAGATTATGGCCACAGCCAAGACCGATGGGCAGGGGATGGCCCGCTTTTCTGACTATCAACTGCCGGGCGACCCAATCGAACCCTTGATTATCCTGGCGGAAGCGGGTAATGATTTTTCCTTTGTCCATCTGCGGAGCAGTCAGATCGCGACCACCGATTTTGATGTGCGTGGCCGTGAACACTTGGAAGAAGGGTATGAGGCTTTTGCCTATTTGGATCGGGATATTTTCCGCCCCGGTGATGAAGGAAACTTAGTGGCGGTAGTGCGCGGACCGGGGGCGGTTTTGCCGCCGGAGTTTCCGGTGAAGTTGGAAGTTCGGCAGCCCGACGGGCAGATCTTCCGTGAGCTGGTTGGGAATACGGGCGACCGGGGGGCTTGCGAATTCAAACTGAACATTCCGGATTATGCCCAGACCGGGGGTTACCAAGCCCGGATTTTCGTGGGTGAAACCGTGATTGGTAGCACCTCCTTCCAGGTGGAAGAGTTTATGCCGGACCTGATTAAAGTCACCGTGACACCCGACCGGGATAC
>JAAZDX010000200.1 GCA_012512605.1 Bacillota bacterium | reverse complement strand
GAGTTCCCGGAGTTGGCCCCGGTTACCTTGGGACACCGGATATCAGGAAGGTTGAATTTTCCGCGGCGGATTACGACGGCGGCCTTGAACGCGAGTATCGCCGCGATTCAAGCCGAGTTTGTCCGGATGGTCGAAGAAGTCAAAGACCAGTACCAGTTAGGAAAGGTCTATCTGCTTAAGGCGGACGGTGGGACCCTGGCGCTCGACGAATCGGTCAACCGTTCGATTGAGACGATTTTGTCGGGACCGGCGGCGAGCCTGATGGGGACGATGGCGTTGGCGGAGGAGTTGGAAGATGCGGTCGCCCTTGATATTGGTGGAACAACCAGCGAAATTTCGGTCTTTTCGGGGAGTGAACCCCTTGCCGAACGCGAGGGCGCCGTGATTGCTGGTTTTCCCACTTTGGTGCCGGCTTTTTTCTCCCGGTCGCTGGGCTTGGGCGGCGACAGCCAGGTTACTTTTGACGGCAAACGGGTGACCATCGGTCCCCAGCGGATGGGTCCGCCGGTCGCCTTGGGTGGTCCCCACGTTACCCCCACCGATGCGGTGGTGGTCTTAGGGGGAGCGGCTTTCGGCGACGAAAAGATGGCTTACGCTGCTTTGCAAGCGATGGGGGCACCTTTTGGGGTTGAACCGCGCGCCTTGGCGGAGAAGATTGTGACTGCTTTTGCCGAAAAAGCCGCCGCGGCGATTCAGACCGTCTACGCCGAGTTAAACAACCGACCGGTTTATACGGTCTCGCAGGTGCTGGCGGGCGCAGACCTCAGGCCAAAGCGGTTGATCGGGATGGGCGGACCAGCCGCCTATTTTATCCCGAAGATCGGGGCAGCACTGGGCCTTCCTTATCAGGTCCTTCCCCACCATGAAGCGGCTAATGCGATTGGGGCGGCGGCCAGCCGTCCGACCTTCGCCATTACTCTGCGGGCCGATACGGCCCTGGGGAAGATGGTGGTTCCCGAGTTAGACTACGAAGCGGCCATTGACCGGCCGTTCACTTTCGATCTGGAAGCAGCCCGTCAAGAAGCGGTTCGGCAAACGGTTAATTACGCCGCGAAAATGGGGACGGCCATTGCTGCAACCGAGATTGAGATTACGGAAGAAGAAGTCTTTAATATGGTCCGCCACTTTTATACAGTAGGTAAAAACTTCAACCTGCGGGCGCAAGTGAAACCAAGGATCCGTCGGATTAGTCCCCAAGAGGCGGGCGTCAAGTAATTGATAATGTTAGTGCAGACGGGTGCGCAAGCTTTGTGCTTATCATTGAAAAAGTGAGTGGATAAGATGACGACGAAAACGAAATTGGGATTGGTCTTCTTTCCGGCCTTTGACTGGGCGATTGCTCCGGATCATCCGGAGCGGGAAGAGCGACTGCTTTACACCAGAGATCAGATCCGGGAGGAGGGTCTCCTGGACCTGCCGGAGATTGCGGAGTTTCGGCCGCAGATCGCCATGGTCCAAGATATCGAACGGGCGCAGATCTGTGTTCCGTCGGTGGAAAAGGTTTGTACCAAGTCCCATCTGATCGCCGCGGGCGGGACGATCACCGCCGGCGATCTGGTGTTCAGCGGGAAAACCGAACGGGCCTTTGCCTTACTGCGCCCGCCGGGCCACCATGCGCTGCGGATTGTCCATGGCTCCCGCGGTTTCTGCACGATCAATATTGAAGCCGTGATGGTTGAATATTTACGTAAATTACGTAACGGCCGGCTCCGGGTGGCGATTGTTGATACCGATGCCCACCACGCCGATGGGACCCAGGATATCTACTATAATGATCCGGATGTGTTGCACATCAGTATCCACCAGGACGGACGGACTTTATACCCGGGAACCGGTGCCGTCAACGAACTGGGCGGTCCGGGGGCGTATGGTTTGACCCTGAATATCCCCCTACCGCTGGGGAGCGGTGATGCCGAGTTGTTATATGCCGTTGAGCAGCTGGTCTTACCGGTCCTGCGCGACTTCCAACCGGACTTAATCATCAATGCGGCTGGTCAGGACAACCATTTTACCGATCCGATTACCAATATGAATGTTACGGCGCAAGGCTATGCCCGGTTAACGGAACTTTTAGCCCCCGATCTGGTGGTGCTGGAAGGGGGTTATTCGATCGAAGGTGCCCTTCCTTACGTCAATGTCGGTATTATCCTGGCTTTAGCCGGGCTAGACTATACGGGCGTGCGTGAACCCCAGCTTCCGCCCGGGGTCAAAAAGGCCGGTCGGGTGGAGGAAGCAGTGGCAAAAAACGTCGCTTTTCTACAAGAAGTTTGGGCCAAACGGAAGGAGATTGATTTGGGCGCGGTGTTCGGCCGGGGTGACTATTACCGGCGGAAACGCCATCTTTACTATGATACCGACGATATTCACGAGGTTCAGGTTGAAGAGATCAAAATGTGCTCCTCGTGCAGTGGCTACCGGAAGGTCCAATCCTTTGCCGAAGACCGGCGGCGAAAACCGGTGCGCATTGCTGCGGTTTTGCTTCCTTGGCATGCTTGCACCGCCTGTCGGCAGCAGGCCGCGGAGGCTTTCGACCAGCTTACTGCCGAACCCGCTTGGGATGATGTCTACTTCCAAAACCCCGCCGACCGGGGACAGCCCTTAATGTCGAGAGCGGGACGCGGGGAGGAACCAAACATCGGAAATTCGACCAAGCGGGGGTAAAAAATTCCGACGGCAGGTGACCAGATTGGCCCAGATAAATAAAATACAGTAAGGGTTCCTCCCTGAGAGGTGATGAAGTGAGCGTAGTGTACAGTTCTTCCGCCCCGCAACTATATGTCCAAAAGGAGCGGATCAACGCCTTAATCCACCGTGGGGAAAAAACCGGCCAACTGGTCCTGTCCTCGGTTACCTGTATTCATGCGGTCAAAATTGACCGGATTAAACCAAGGTTGCTGGAGACACGGGTCCATTTGTTCAAAAATAAGGTTATAATCAGTGGGACGATTCAAAAGGAGATCTTTTTTGTCGATCCGGAAAATCACGTGCGTTATCGTAACGAAAAGTTGCCCTTTAGTCTAGTTGTTGACTTTCCGGGTTTGGAACCCGACGGCAAGCTTGAGGTCCAAACCCATCTCCTCGATGCGAAGGTTGATTACGTTTTACACCCGGCCAGATTCTGTTTGCCGGGCAGTCTCCGGCAGATTGTGGTCGCCCATATTCTGGTGGTCGTGGCGGAAAAGCGTCAGTTGGAGATTGTGACCAAAGTTGACCAGTTTCCGCGAACGCTGTCAGCCCCACCGCTTTACCGGACAAAGAGTTGCTTTTCTTAACTGATAACGGAGGAAACGGCTTGATCAAAGATCGTTGGTTTGACCAGCGGTCTTTTTTGTTATGGTATGTCCCGTTTTGTGATGGTTTGTCCTGTTTCTAGATAACATTTTTGTTTGACCGTCATTTAAAGTGTCTTATGAAGTGGGGCAATTCAGGGGCGGCGTTCGTATGATGGGTATCATCGAAAAGGAGGTGGATGCCTTTGAGCGCGGATGATCAACGCCAGTTTGAACTTGCAGAATTACTAAAAGAACTGAAAAAGCGCATCCTCAATGCTAATTTGCCGCACGATTTTAAAGAAATCCTCTTGGCCGATGTTGAATTAGCCCTTAAGTGTTTGGAGAAGAGAGATTTCCTTTGTGTAATTAATGTTCTCGGCGTGATCTTTGATAAATTGGTGACATTTTTGTTGAAACGTCCCGATTTGTGCGATGTCATTATCCCGATCTTGGTCTTGATCAATAAAATCCAACAGATTTTACTGCGGATTCCGATTCGGGTCGTTGGCCCGACCGGAGCAACTGGCCCGACAGGTCCGACTGGCCCAACCGGCCCCACGGGGGCGACTGGTGCGACAGGCCCGACTGGAGCAGCAGGAGCGACGGGCGCCACTGGTCCAGCGGGTGCTACAGGCGCGACTGGTCCGGCGGGCGCGGTAGGAGCGACGGGCGCCACTGGCCCAGCAGGTGCTACAGGCGCGACAGGTCCGGCGGGCGCGGTAGGAGCGACGGGCGCCACTGGTCCAGCAGGTGCTACAGGCGCGACAGGTCCGGCGGGCGCGGTAGGAGCGACGGGTGCTACCGGCCCCATCGGTGCCACCGGTGCGACCGGCCCGATAGGACCAACTGGGCCCGGAGCGCCGGAGACCTTTGCCTATATCTATAACATCGGTGAGGGCGGCGAGATCCCCGTGGAAGGGGCCGTTCCTTTCAGTAACAACGGTCTGCT
>JAAZDX010000199.1 GCA_012512605.1 Bacillota bacterium | reverse complement strand
GGGGTTTGGGTCCGACGCCGATGGAGTTGGTCCTGTTCGGACTGGGCGGGTGTATGGGGATTGATGTGGTGTTAATTTTGCAAAAATCCCGGGTTGAACTGACCGCCTTCACCATGGAGCTGGAGGGGGACCGGCCAGCGGAACACCCCCGCGGCTTTACCAAAATAAAGATCCGCCTTCATCTGAAAGGAAAAGGGCTTCGGGACGAGCTGATCACCCGCGCGATCAATCTCTCCATGGAAAAGTACTGTTCGGTACGGAGTTCATTAAAGGCGGAAGTGGTGACGGAATACACCTTTGAAGAGCTGAAAAGCTGAGGCTTTAGCCTTGATCCTAATTTTCTCGGTCCAGCCCGATATTGGACACCCTATTGTACCCTTGTTTATTTGATCCGACGGATCGTTCCGGTTTACCAGATCTTTGACTGGCTAATAATTGGTGCAACCAGGGATACTACTGGTGAAAGCGGCGGAATCGGTACGGTAAAGGAGGTAAACAGATGAACCGTCGATGGCGTCGACTATTAGCCAGCGGACTTATTGGGGCCATCCTTAGCATGATGATGGGGCGTGGCCGTAAGCGTCGGAAGATAGCGGGCCGGAGTACTTTTATGGCGTGGATGGGGCCCTTCTTACCCTCCATCATTGGCGAGATGCGTAAAGAAGGATTGTGGCGGAAGATTATACCTTTGCGGCGGCGAATCAGATAAAAATGAAAACGGGGTTGGGAAAAAACATCGCTACCAGACCGCGCTATTTTGGGTTTTAGCGAGATCTTGGATGAAGACAGGGAACAGGAATGATGGGGCGTAAAATACAGCCGTTACTAGTCGTTACCGTAGTTTTAGCGCTGTTTATTTTTGCTTTAATTGTTTTCCCCCGGGTTTTAATCACCTTTTTCCTCGCTTTCTTCCTCGCTTTTGTCATTGAACCGTTGGTGAAGTGGTTTGAGCGGAAAGGCGCTCGCCGTTTGACCGCAGTAATCACCGTTTTTTTTCTCATGTCCGTTTTTGGCCTGGTTTTAGCCGTAAACTTTCTCCCGGGTCTTCTGGACGATTTGAACCAGGCGTTAACCAAACTACCGACCTATGTAAGGGATCTTCAGAATTGGTTTGCCCGGTTGAATAAGGAGTATAAGCGTTTTGCGTTGCCCCAGAATGTCCGGGAGGTAGTGGACGAGACATTATACCGAGGCGAAGAAGCTTTACGCCAATTTTTGCTGCGCCTTGCTTCGCTTCTGCTCTCTTTTTTTTCGCAGGTTCTGTTTCTCTTGCTCGTTCCGATTTTGGCCTTTTATTTCAGCAAAGATATGGAAAACCTGAAAGCCATGGTTTATACCTGGAGTAAACGGTTGTTTGGGGAAGAACGGGTGGTCGTCTTTAAAGTAATTGCGGTGGTCACCGGCTACCTTCGCGCTCAAGCCCTCTCTTCGCTAGTGGTTGGTTTGCTGTTGACGATCGGCCTTTTGTTTCTCCAGGTTGACCTGGCCATTCTCATCGGAGCGCTGGCGGGAGTCTTTAATCTTATCCCCTATTTCGGGCCGGTGGTGGGGGCTTTTCCCGCGGTTCTCCTGGCCCTGCAGGCCAGTCTCTGGCGGGCGGCTTATGTAATCGTCCTCTTCTTCATCGTCAATCAGCTCGAATCAATCGTCATCGTTCCCCGGTTGATTGGGGGTCGCGTCGGTTTAAATCCGTTAGTGGTCATCTTTCTCATCCTGATCGGTGGCGAGTTGTTTGGGTTCGGTGGGATTGTCTTTGCCGTGCCGGTGGGTGCTGTTTTACAGGTGCTTTTGAAATATTATTGCAAAAAAGTTTTATTTGGCTCCGAGTAGATTGACAGTGGAGTATGGG
>JAAZDX010000013.1 GCA_012512605.1 Bacillota bacterium | reverse complement strand
ATGCGTTTTGGTGTACATGTTTCCATCGGGAAAGGCCTGCCCGCAGCGGTGCAGGCCGCCAAAGATTTAGGCTGTGATGCTTTCCAAATTTTCAGTGGAAATCCCCGCGGGTGGCAGAAAAAACCCCTGGCTGCGTCCGACGTGGCAACTTTTCGCCAAAAGGTACAAGAATACGGCTTAGGACCGGTCGTGGTTCATCTCTCATATTTACCAAACCCAGCGGCTGAAGAGGACGAACTCTACAAAAAATCAATCATTGCCATTGCCGAAGAGTATCAGCGGGCGGTTACGCTCGACGCCGACTATTTTGTGGTCCATGCGGGTAAAGCTGGAAAACAAAGCAGGGAGGCCGCACTTAATAAAGTGGCGGTAGGGGTAGAAAAGATTCTCACCCTGGTCCCCGGGCGGACCCGTTTTCTCCTGGAGAACCAGGCGGGAGCCGGAACCGAAATCGGCGGAGACCTTGTGCACCTGTCTGCAATTCTAAAAACGATCAATCAGCCGGACCGCACCGGCCTTTGTCTTGATACCTGTCATGCCTTTGCCGCCGGTTATGACCTACGAAGTAAAGAAGGGATCGACCGTTTACTGGCGGAGGTGGAAACCACCCTTGGTTTGGAAGCGATCCACCTTTTCCACCTTAATGATGCCTTAGGCGAACTGGGATCCCATTTGGACCGCCATACCCACATAGGAGAAGGGCGGATTGGCCCGGAAGGGTTTGGTCTTTTGCTGACCGACCCCCGGATTTCTGCTTTAACCGGAATTTTGGAGACCCCTAAAACCAACCCGGACGATGACCTAAGAAATTTATCAGTCGTCCGCCGTTTGGCAATAGGGGGTGCAGAATGAAACCGGAATTCGATCCCCGTCAAGCACTGGGCCAGAACGGACTGTTCGCCACCCGTTGGCCCGCCTTTGAATACCGCCCGGCGCAGCAAAAGATGTCCGCCTTAGTCTGGTCCATCTGCCAGCAGGGCGGCTATGCTTTAATTGAAGCCGGAACTGGTACCGGTAAGTCTTTAGCCTACCTCTATCCGGTTTATCTCGCTTTTCAAGAAAACAACATCAATGGTCCGGTAATCATCTCCACTTATACGATCAACCTCCAACAACAACTGATCGAAAAAGAGATTCCGTTTTTAAACAAAACACTGGAAAACCCGTTACAAACCGCCGTCCTCCTCGGCCGCAGCAATTACTTATGTTGGCGTAAATTACAGTACTATCAACAAAAGCCCGACATGCTTCCGGCGGAATTACGGAGCCGGTTGGAAAGGGTCTACCGTGCTGCCGCGCACGGGATCGGCTGTGTTGAACAGCTTGGTTATTCTTTAAGTCCTGCTTTGAAAGAAAGAATTACATCCGAATCGGCCACCTGTTTACGAAAGCATTGCCCCTTCCAGAACCGGTGTTTTTGGATGGCGGCACGCAAACAAGCCTTCTCCGCCCAGCTTGTCATCGTCAACCACCATTTATTCTTTACCGACCTCGCCTTACGCCAAGCAGGCGATTTTTCTGCCGACGGCTTAGTCTTACCCCCTTACCAGCTCGTGATCTTCGATGAAGCCCACCATTTGCCGGAAGTAGCCGCCGAGCATCTAGGGGCCCGCCTCGACCAAAAGGAGATTAACCATTATTGCCACCGCTTACTGCACCGAGAGGGGAAATGGGGGCATGGATGGCTGCCTTCCTTACGGCAAAGGCTCATGGGAAATATTCTAGATTTAGCGCTGCTCCAGCGCTTGATTGGGGTATTAGAACATGAATTGGTTCCCGGCTTACTCAATCTACAAAACAGTTTTAACGCGTTTTTCCTTACTTTAGGGCCAGTTATAGGGTTAAATTCGGATTTTCCCTCCCAAGAAGAGGAGAAAAAACGTTTCACTGCAAACCTATTGCACGATCCTGCGTTAGAAAACCAAGTCCTCCGTCTGCAGGAGGATCTCAACAAGTGGACCGCAAAGCTGTCCCAGTTGGTCGATGAGTTGGAAGATGAGGAGGACTTCCGTGAGGACTTTTATTTTCTGGCCGAAACGGGCCATTTTTTTACCAAAGTAGCAACCCTGTTGCCCCAGATCTTAGATGGCAGTGACGAGCGTTATGTTTCTTGGCTGAACATCCGCTTAGAAGGTGGTGGTAATAACGGCCATACCACCATAAACCAGGTTCCTTTAGATTTAGGGCCGCTCCTGTACCGCCAACTTTTTTCGCAAGTGGAAGGGGCAGTCCTCACCTCGGCCACTTTAACGGTTGAAGGCGACTTCAGTTATGTCAAAGAACAGCTGGGTTTGGATTTATTGCCGGAACCCGACTGCGAAGAAGCCTGTTATGAATCCCCCTTTGACTATAAAGCCAATGTATTGGTCTTAATTGGCCAGGACGTACCCAGTCCCGATCACCCCGCATACCTGGAAACCATCATTGAGCTACTGCCTGCTTTAATCCAAGCGGCCGGTGGCCGCAGCCTCCTTTTATTTACTAACCGGCGGCAGATGGATGCGGTTTATAGCCAAATTATGCCCGCGATAACTAGCGCCGGTTTCCCTCTCTTCCGGCAAGGGGAAGAACCCCGGAACCGTTTATTAAGGAAATTTCAGACCACTGACCAGGCCGTATTGATGGGTATGGACAGTTTCTGGGAAGGAGTGGATATTCCGGGGCCACAGTTGTCCAACGTGATCATCATGCGTTTGCCCTTCCGGGTACCCACCGAACCACTTTTCCAAGCAAAATGGGAGGCTTTGATGAAGGAAGGAAAAAATCCCTTTTTGGATTTAAGCCTACCGGAAGCGGTGATCAAATTCAAACAAGGCTTCGGCCGTTTAATCCGTTCGCAAAACGACCGGGGCGTAGTGGTGATCCTCGACCAAAGAATCATGTCCAAACAGTACGGTCGGGTTTTTCTCGGCTCGCTTCCCGGAGGCAAAATCGTGAACGCCTCGCGAACGGAACTGCCGCTTTTAATTGAGAAGTGGCTTAAATAAGGGAGGGGAGAAGAAACAAAAGGCTTGAACATGGGCTAAAAAGGAAGCTAATGCTTCTTTTTAAGAAAAAGCTAAGGCCCAGTCGTATCTCTGTGCCTTAAGCAAGCATCTGGCAATAGTGGAAATTGGGGCGACGAGGAAGAAACTTGAAGAGTCAACAAGAGATCCTCCTTCTGAAGGAAAGGAGGATCTCTTGTGTAGAGCAAATTTATATACTAGCTTTTTTAACCTTGTGCAGTCGATTTATTTTCAGATCTCCGGGGACAGCCGATTGATTAGTCTAGTAAACGGGTAAAGCTTCAGGGTGTACGATTAGCTCCCCGGCGGTTTGGGAATATTATCCATAAATTTAAAGCCGGAAACCTTAAGACCATTTTTCAAGAAAGCCTCCGCCCGTTCCCAATTTTGGAATTCATGGCAATTCGCGGACGGCAAAAAAGTCAAGATATAAACAAATCTCGCTTTGCTTGACCATGAATTCCTATTGCACTTCATTATGTGGCAATAACAGGGAACAGGCGGAAATTGGCGAACTTTTCTGGGGAACCGTTTTTAAGATACTTTATCTTACCCGAACTATTCACGAACATTGGCAGGTTTATCCATAATAATATAGAAGAAAAAGGTGGAATTGGAGCAATTCTGCAGTTTTTTAAAAGCGAGTCGGGTGGTTTTATGGTTGAAAATCTCGTAATCTTGTTTTTATTTATCGTCGGCCTTTGCCTTGGTAGTTTTTTAAACGTGCTTGTTTACCGTCTGCCCCGGAAGCGTTCACTCCTATGGCCGCCTTCCTCCTGTCCGCACTGTCAACACCGTTTAGCGGCCAGCGACCTAATTCCGCTTGTCAGCCACCTATGGCTAAAAGGAAGGTGCCGTTATTGCCAGCAACCGATCAGCCTTTCTTATTTTATGATTGAATTAATTACCGGCATATTTACCGTGGTCTGGGTAGTACACTTCCGAAATGAACCTGGGGGGGAATTATGGCGGTTATTTTTAGGCTATTTATTGATCGTCATTGCCATAATTGATTTAAAAACTTACCTCATCCCCAATGATCTAATATACCCTGCACTTCTCGGCGGATTAATTTATCGCTGGTCTCAAGGTGAGCTTCAGTCCGCGTTGATCGGAGCATTGGTCGGAGGTGGACTGTTATTTTCCATCTACTTGCTTTACCCGAAAGGGATGGGGATGGGTGATATAAAACTACTAACCCTTTTGGGAGTTTTTTTAGGGGGCTACGGCGTACTACAGGCCCTTTTTTGGAGTAGTTTAAGCGGGGTTATTATTCTAGTCCCGTTGGTGTTGAGTGGAAGGATAAGACGACAACAACCGGTTCCTTTTGCTCCTTTTTTAGCTCTAGGTACATTTGTGGTTCTATTTTGGGGTTAATTGCCTAACAAATTTAATAGCGAAGAAAAAGCGGATTACCCATTTCTGGCAGGAAAAATTTATAAATGGGAGAAATTTATGTTATTAGCTATTTGGAGGAATTAGGTAAACCAATGAAAGAACCGTTGACCGGTTTTATAGGCGAAATCTTAATTCAACAGGGCTTAATTACGCCGGAAAATCTCCATCTTGCGCTGAAACAACAACAGGAAACCGGTAAATATCTGGGGCAAATCTTAATTGAACATGATCTAATCAACGAAGAAGATCTACAAAGATGCCTTGCTTCACAACTTAACTTGGACTTTCTAAACCCAGCCGAGATGGAAATTGCCCCTGAGGTTCTGGGAGCACTTACAGCAAAAATGGCCCAGCAGTACCGGGTAATTCCGGTGGCGAAGGGGGCTAATTGGCTCAAGCTAGCCGGAACCGATCCCCTTGACCGGGACCTCCAGGAGAGGTTGGGCCGGGAACTAAAAACTGTGATCCGTTGGGCGGTCACCACCAATGAACAGATTGACAAGGCATTAGAACGTTTCTACCATGAACAGTTACGTACAAGTTAATTATACCTATGATAACTGGGGAAATGTCACCTATACCAAAGAGTATAGTCAAAGTAATGACCGGGTTAACCTAACCGAATCCTGGATGTACTATTTAGATACTAATTCTCAGCCGTCTTCTGCCGTCGAGTGGCCTAAACCACCCGCTTCCCAGCCGAAATTGGAACGTTATTCCCGTAACTTACTGGTTGGCAAGGCAGTAATGAATTATGCACCGACCGGGGTGGGCAACTTAAATAACCAAACATTGATTACCTACCAAGTTTATACGTCTCTTGGGCAGCCAGCAATCGTTGCCCAATGGGATGGCACCCAATGGTTACAGACAAAATATACCTATGATGAGGTAACCGGCGATCTCATTAAGAAGGTAGATCCGGAAGGCCATGAGACTCTTTTTGAATATGACCAATATGGTCTACCCAGTACGGTTGTTGAAAAGGGGATTATTGCCGCCGATGGGCAATCTAAAGATCTCATTACCAGAATGGGTTATGAATATATTTCCGGCTGGAAAAGCTGGGAGAAGAATCCGCGCGGCTATGTTACCCAGTATGAGTATGACTCCCTTGGCCGGACTACGAAGATTATCGCCCCGGATGATGATGATCAGGTTACTTGGGTTCCAGATGGTCAGCCAACAAGCTTTAGAGCCAACAATCCGGTGACCAGAATTGAATATGATGATAAAGAACTCTATTCTTTAGTCACCGATCCTTTGGGCAGAAGGACAAAATATGATTTTGACGGATTAGGGCGGCTAGTTCAATTAATTCAATATCGAAGAGTCAATGGAGGATATCAACCCGCCGCAGTTACCAGTCTGAAATATGACGCCTGGGACAATATCATCGCGATTACTGATCCGAACGGTTGGACTACGGGTTCCGAATGGAAATATACGACTAGATACGAATATGATGCCATGGGACGGAATTCGGCGATTATCTTTCCGGACGAGACAGAAACCGTAAGTGATAATCCCCGGAAAATAATGGAGTTTAATTATGAGACCAATGTTTTAACCATTATCGATGAGAATCAGAATAGAAGTTATGAATATCAAGATATGCAAGGTCGTCCTATTCGTGTTATCCAGTATAATTTGGGTCAAGATATTACTACCCAGTTTTACTATGATGGTTTGGGTAACCGAGTAGCGACGATCGATCCGAAAGGAAGCCTTACCATAAATCGGTATAATGGCCTTAATCTTCTGGAAAAAGTAGAACTTCCGGCAGAGAAATTCTGGGAAAACGGACAAACGGTAAATGTCAGTCCCTACCAACGTTTTGTCTACAACAAGGCCGGTCATAAGATCAAAGATCTAATCAGCATGCCTGGAGGTCGTGAACAAGTCACCGAATATACCGTTGATGGTTTGGGACGGGTCATCAGAACTTCAGTACATTATCATGAGGATGGCGAGGAAAAAACTGCCGTTACCGAAATCTATTACGATGAAAATGGAAATAAAGTGCGGCTGGTTGATGCCAATAACACACCTTTGTCCAAGAACCAACAAAAGGCCTTTACTTACAACTACTCTGCCACTGACCTAGTTCTTTCCGAAACCGATCCGGCTGGTAATCGTACCACTTATACTTACGATGTGGTTGGAAACCGTCTAAGCATGACGGATCCGCGTGGAAACAGCGGAAAGTATAGTGCTGATTTTACCATCATCTATAAATACGATGATCTAAACCGGTTAGTTGAAGGGCATCTTCCTAGATCTCGAGGGGAAGAGGAAAAACCGGTCGTCAGACTAACTTATGACGCACGGGGCAATCTCATTGAACGGGTTGAACCTAATGGGTTAAAAACCGTCTGTACCTACTCACCGCGGAATTTTCTCCTCACGGAGACGGTGATCGGTAACGGAAAAAGTTACCAGACAGTACACTTTTATGATGAAGTAGGAAATGAAGTGAAAGTTAGGGACCCGCGGGGCTATGAGACGATCAAAGAGTATGATCCGATCAATCGGCTAACTAAGATTATCTATCCCGAGGGTAACGAAGAACAATTCGAATACGATCAAAACAATAACCGGATCGCCTCTATTAATGGTCGATACTTCCGTACCGAATATAGTTATGACCGGTATAACCGCTTAAATGAAGTGCGGGAACCGGAAGGGCGATTTACGATCTACCGCTATGATCGGTGGGGGAATATGACTCAGATGATTAACCCCTTGGGCCATACCACCGATTACTTTTATGATGAGCTAAACCGCCTCTTGCAAGAGGTTAATGCGGAACAGCAAACAGTGATTTACCGCTATGATGCTGTCGGTAATCTCATATGGAGCCGAGACCGTAACGGAACGGTTGGTGAATACGAATATCTGCCCAATAATTTACTGAAGAAAGTTACCCTCACGAAAGAGGATCCCATTTTAGGCCAAAAAACACAAATTCTCGCCTATGAATATGATGAAGCTGGGTATCGAAAACGGGCACAGGTTGATGGGGTGGTAACGGAATATAACACCAACGGGAGAATTTATGAACCTGATCCCTACGGACGGATCTATCGGGAAACAAAATCTTTTGCCGGAAAGACTTACGCCGTCGAATACCGGTATGATGTAATGGGGCGGATTACCGGTGTAAAATACCCGACCGGTCAATGGGTGAACTATGAATACAACACCCTCGGTGAATTAACGAAAGTACCTGGCTTTATTAACGAACCCCCCCGTTATGAACAAGGAGGGTTTCTGGTTGGGCTAACCGCCGCCAACCGGATTACGACCACTTACGAGTATGACCGGAACGGCCGCTTGACCACCCTCAACT
>JAAZDX010000198.1 GCA_012512605.1 Bacillota bacterium | reverse complement strand
GGGCAAAGGTGGGTCCCGTCCGGGATATGATTGTGACGGCGATCTACAACCAAACCAGGCAGATCGCCGACCAAGTAGTGAAGTGCCATGGGGCGGAGTACGATTTAGAGCAAAAGATTGATCGTGTTGTTACGTCTAAACTTTTTGGGTATCCGTTGATGTTGGCCTTGCTTAGCCTGATCTTCTGGCTGACGATCAGCGGGGCGAATTACCCCTCACAACTCTTGTCCAATCTGCTCTTTGGTTTTCAAGCCCATCTCACGACGTTCTGCCAGTGGCTGAATCTGCCCGACTGGGTGCACGGTGTTCTCGTTTTGGGTCTGTACCGTAGCTTGGCTTGGGTTATCTCGGTGATGTTACCGCCGATGGCCATCTTTTTTCCCCTCTTTACTTTTTTGGAGGATCTAGGGTATCTGCCGCGGGGCGCCTTTAACTTGGATCGGCTTTTCAAACGGGCGGGGGCTCACGGAAAACAAGTACTGACCATGTGTATGGGGTTTGGTTGTAATGCGGCGGGAGTGACCGCTTGTCGGATTATCGAATCGCCCCGGGAACGTTTGATCGCCGTGTTAACCAATAATTTCGTCCCATGTAACGGCCGCTTTCCGTTACTTTTCACCATGGCCATGGTCTTGCTGGGGGCGTTGGTGGGGAACACTAATCCCTTATACGCTTCGCTCTTTGTGGCGGGGGCGGTGGTGCTGGGGGTTCTGGTTACTTTACTCGTCTCCTGGCTTTTATCGCGAACACTGCTCAAAGGGGTACCTTCCACGTTCACCTTGGAGCTTCCTTCCTACCGGTGGCCGAAGATCGGGACGCTCGTCATTCGTTCCGTTCTTGACCGGACCCTCTTTGTTTTACTCCGGGCTGTAGTGGTGGCGGCACCAGCCGGGGCGCTCATTTGGGTCCTGGCCAACATCGAGGTTGGGGGGACCAGTATCATCGGTCACCTTGGTGGTTGGCTGCAGGGGTTCGGACATTTGCTTGGGTTGGACGGCTACATTATCTTAGCTTTTATCTTAGGGTTACCGGCGAACGAAATTGTCATCCCGATCTTGATCATGAGTTACCTGTCGGAAGGAGTCATGCTCGAGCTTGATAGTTTGGAAGCCCTGCGCGGACTGCTTGTAGCCAATGGGTGGACCTGGTTGACGGCATTAAATATGATCCTCTTTTCGCTTTTACATTTTCCTTGCGGGACGACGCTCCTTACCATTCGCCGCGAGACCCAAAGCATGAAGTGGACAGTGCTTGCGGCACTGATTCCTACTGGGGTAGCTGTGGTGGTTTGTTTCCTGGTGGCCCAAGCGGTACGGGCTTTCGGCCTGGTTTAGGTTCTGCGGGCAACATCTTTAGCATAGGCTAAAAGTGACTTTGCCGGGGCCGATTCCAGTTCCGGCCTCCTTTCGGAAGGGGTTGATTGCGATCGAAATGATGCTGACCGAAAGCATGGAAGATTATCTCGAAATGTTTTACCGGATCGTCTCGCAGCAAGGGTATATCCGGCCGGTGGACCTTTCGAACGCCATTAATGTTAAACCGTCCTCCGTAACCCGGATGATTCAGAAACTGGATGAAGCCGGTTTTATTAAGTATGAAAAATACCGTAATATTGCCCTCACCGAAAAGGGAATGCTGTATGGCCGGTTTCTCGTCTGGCGGGACGAAAAACTGAAGGAATTTTTTTACCTTTCGAAGGAGAATGTCCAAGTTGAAGAACAGGTAGAAGGAGTCGAGCATTACATTACTCCAGATACGATGAGATTTATTCGTAAATTGATCCTTTATTTTAAGGCTGATCCGGCCCGGTTACGTGAGTTGGAAAAGGTTGAATGCCAAGGCGATTACCCGGAACAGGAAGATTTACGGTACTTACGCGCTTGGTTGTTTCGGCATTCGGGTTAAAATCGAAATGTCCAGCTGGACAGAGGTGTACGTTGAAGGATAACCCTTGGCGCGCTCGAGGAAAGCGTCGGACTTAAGATTAGTGTTTGTTTAGTTCGCCAGGTTAGCTTTCAATCTACTTTGGAATTTTACTCATCCATTAAAGCCGAATCGGAGGTCTTTACCGGCTTAGCGGTTGATCTGGATCCCCTTTTTACGGGGTTAATTGGGTGAGACATTAATTTGGTCAGTTCGATTCGGTTAGAATCGAATCAATGGCATCGACGATTAAATTATCGAATTTGGTTTTGGCTTGGTCATAGTCGGCTCTATTTTTAACCGTCCACCCTAAAAGGGGAACCCCTAATTTTTCTAGTCTTCTCAGTCTGCCTGCGGAAAGGTTATCAATTTCGTAGGCAATAAAATGAGGTCGGCTAATGCCGTTAAGAAGCAGGTTTTTTAAGAGTATCTTCTTATACCAAGGTAAACGGGTGGTGCCCGCATACTCCACATCATAATCGCTTACTATAAAGTTACCCGCCAGTTGTCCCCGCAATACTTCGGGCGCGTTTTTACGAAACCATTGGAGCGTAAAAGGGTTGAAGGACTGGATGGCGTAGGGCCCCTGGTATCCTTGTAACTCCTCGTAGAGCAGATGCTCCATTTCCCCCACTTTACCCTCGTTTTTAACCTCGATTAAAAGGGGTACCCTTCCGGCCACCAGGGAGAGGACATCACGGAAGAGGGGAACCGTTTGGTCCGACCCAAAGATTTTATACGCGGACAGCTCGGCGAAGGTTAACTCATTTAAATATCGGTTGACACCCATTCCGCGGCGGAGTTTTTTGTCGTGGTAGACCACCAGTTGCTGATCTT
>JAAZDX010000197.1 GCA_012512605.1 Bacillota bacterium | reverse complement strand
TCAATATTCGGCCGGTGGTAGCGGCGATCAAAGAGTTCTTTGGCTCCAGCCAACTTTCCCAGTTTATGGACCAAACCAATCCCCTGGCCGAACTGACCCATAAACGGCGGCTTTCGGCGTTGGGGCCGGGGGGACTCTCCCGCGAGCGGGCCGGCTTTGAGGTGCGCGACGTGCACCATTCCCACTATGGCCGGATGTGCCCGATCGAGACGCCGGAAGGCCCAAATATCGGCTTGATTGGTTCTTTGACCACTTATGCTCAGATCAATGAGTACGGGTTTATCGACACCCCCTACCGTCGGGTGGTCGACGGGAAAGTGACTGATGAGATAGTCTACCTCACCGCTGATGAAGAGGATAAATATATTATTGCCCAGGCGAACGAGACTTTTAACGGGGAAACCCGGCTTTTCGACAATGAAAAAGTTTCAGCCCGTTTTAAAGAACAGATTCTCGTGGTGCCCCGTGAAGACGTTGACTTTATGGACGTTTCCCCAAAGCAACTGGTTAGTGTGGCGACGGCACTGATTCCCTTTTTGGAGCATGACGACGCGAACCGGGCGTTGATGGGGGCCAACATGCAACGACAAGCGGTTCCTTTGTTAACGGCGGAAGCGCCGCTCGTTGGGACGGGGATGGAATATAAATCGGCCATCGATTCCGGTGTGGTGATCACGGCCCAGAATGCGGGAGGCGTGGAGAAATTCACCAGCGAACAGATTCAGATCCGGACCGATGACGGCAAACTTGACCACTACCGTTTGTTGAAGTTTAAACGTTCAAACCATGGAACCTGTATTAACCAGCGTCCCATCGTTGTCCATGGACAACGGGTGGAAGCGGGTGAGGTCATTGCCGACGGCCCTTCCACTGCCTATGGGGAATTGGCCCTGGGGAAAAATGTTTTAGTTGCCTTTATGCCCTGGGAAGGCTATAACTACGAAGCTGCGATCCTGATCAGCGAAAAACTGGTCATGGACGACACCTTTACTTCTATTCATATTGAAGAATACGAATGTGAAGCCCGTGACACGAAATTAGGGGCGGAAGAGATTACTCGCGATATTCCCAATACTTCCGAGGGGTCCCTGGATGATCTGGATGAAAACGGAATCATCCGGATTGGGGCCGAGGTCCGTCCGGGCGATATTTTGGTCGGGAAAGTGACGCCCAAAGGCGAGACCGAGCTGACCGCCGAAGAACGCTTGTTGCGGGCGATCTTTGGGGAAAAGGCGCGCGAAGTTCGGGATACTTCGCTCAAGGTGCCCCACGGCGAATCGGGGATGGTTGTTGATGTTAAGGTATTCAGTCGGGAAAACGAGGATGAACTTTCGCCCGGAGTGAATAAACTGGTCCGCGTTTATGTGGCCCAAAAGCGGAAGATCTCCGAGGGGGATAAGATGGCCGGTCGCCACGGGAACAAAGGGGTGATTGCCAAGATCTTACCCATCGAAGACATGCCGTTCCTTCCCGATGGTACACCGGTGGAGATCGTCCTTAATCCGCTGGGGGTTCCGTCCCGGATGAATCTGGGACAAATTCTCGAAACCCATCTGGGCTGGGCAGCAAAGGTCCTGGGCTTCAATATCGCGACGCCGGTCTTTGATGGTATGTCGGAAGAGGAGATCATTGAACTTCTTGAGAAAGCTAATCTGCCGAAGGACGGGAAGGTCACCCTTTACGACGGGCGGAGCGGCGAACCTTTTGACCAGCCCATTACCGTTGGTTATATTTACATGCTGAAACTGGCCCATCTTGTTGACGATAAAATTCATGCCCGTTCCACCGGCCCCTATTCTCTGGTTACCCAACAACCGCTGGGTGGAAAAGCCCAATTTGGTGGACAAAGGTTTGGGGAGATGGAGGTCTGGGCTTTGGAGGCCTATGGGGCCGCCTACACATTGCAAGAGTTGCTGACGGTCAAATCCGACGACGTTGTCGGCCGCGTTAAAACCTATGAAGCCATCGTTAAAGGAGAGAATGTCCCCGAGCCTGGTGTTCCCGAAGGATTTAAGGTCCTCATCAAAGAACTGCAAAGTCTGGGCTTGAATGTGAAGGTCCTCGCTGAAGAGGCGGAAGTGGAACTGAAGGATGATGAAGATGATGTCCGCGAGATGGCGAAAGAATTAGGTCTGGAGATTGAAGAACCGTCCTTCACCGGAAAAATGTCCGCGCGGAAGGGCGTGACTGATGAGGAAGCCGGGGAGGATGGCGAGGAGAGTGCGGAGGAACTCAGCGCGGAGGAGAGTTTTGACGCGACAGAAGAGGAAGATTATGACGATGAAGAGGATCTAGAAGAAGATCTAGAAGTAGATGCGGACGAAGACTTGGATGAGGATTTAGAGCAAGATCTGGAGCTCCCTGTAACCTTTGACGAAGAGGTGGAGACGGAAGATGAGTCGGAAGAGGGGTTTCCCCCCGATGATTTGCTCCGGGCGATTCGTGAAAAATAGTACACCGGTTAGCTAATTAAGCTTTTTGCGTTGTAACCACAAAAAAGATTTCAATACAATATATTGTTTAACTTATACTAGACTGTCAATCTATTGTATTGAATGATTAAATTAAAGGTCAACGCCAAAAAGCCCAACTAACGTAAAATTTGGGCCAGGGAGGGATTGAGCTTTGTTGGACGCCAATAATTTTGACGCCATTAAAATTGGGTTG
>JAAZDX010000196.1 GCA_012512605.1 Bacillota bacterium | reverse complement strand
GACCCACATAGGCTTTGACCCGGGGGAAACGGAACGGTTTCAAATGGTGGGTTCCGGTAATTACCATCGGAAGAACCAAGGCCCCACTTTCCGCCGCCAGCAGGGCGGCACCCGGCTTCAAGGGGTGTATCTTACCGTCTTTATACCGCGTCCCTTCGGGAAACATACCGACAACTTTACCAGCCGCTAGCGCGGACCGGGCGGCACGAAAAGCGCCCCGGTCGCCGGTTCCCCGCTTGACCGGAAACGCCCCGAGCTGCCGGATTAAACCGCCGAACAAGGGGATCCGAAACAGCTCTTCTTTTGCCATAAAACAAACCTGCCGCTTTTGCAGGCTACAACCGACAACAATCGGATCGATAAAATTAGCATGATTACTGACGACAATAACCGGACCCGTTGGCGGAAGATGCTCCGCACCAAAGACCTGAAACCGGTAGCAAAGGCGGAGAAATGCTACGAGCAGCGCTCGGCAAATTCTGTATAACAAACTGGTCAACCCTCCTGCTTCGAACAGAAAGAAGAAGATAACGCCAAGATCCTTTCGACCACTTCCTCAATGGTGAGCGCCGTCGTGTCCAAGGTTACACTGTCTGGTGCCGGCCTGAGCGGTGCGACAGGCCGCCCGGCATCAAAAGCATCTCGCCGTTTTAAATCTTCTTCTACTTCGTCTTTGGTCACCGCACAACCCTTCGCCTGCAGTTCAAGCCACCGCCGGTAGGCGCGTTCACCCAAGGATGCGGTCAAAAATATCTTCAGATCCGCCTGGGGAAGAACCACGGTCCCAATATCGCGGCCATCCATCACCACTCCCCCGTGGCGACCAATCCGTTTCTGCTGTTTAACTAAGACTTCCCGTACACCTGGTACCGCTGAGACCACCGAGACCGCCTTCGTGACCGGTGCCATCCGGATCTCCGTACTGACGTCTTCACCATCCATATAGAGATGGTAGGTACCATCAGCGTTTTGTTTAAACTCCAAAACCGTCGACGCGGCCAATTTCGCCAGGGCGACCTCATCGGTCAGGGGCAGATCAGCCCGGAGCGCTTTTAACGTAATGGCACGGTACATCGCGCCCGTGTCCAGGTACAGGATGCCCAGAGCGGCTGCGACCCGTTTGGCAACAGTACTCTTCCCGGACCCGGCCGGACCGTCGATGGCAATCGTTATTTCTGCAATTTTCTTCTGTATACGCTTACCCATTTCTTCACCGCAACTTTTAATCGCTTTCATTTTCCACGGAACCATGCTCTTCCCCAACCGATCTGTATTTCTCCTTTGACCGGTGAACCACTTTTAAGGCTTCTAAGAGGTTTTCTTCAAGCCGCCCCAAAACCTCATGTACATACCGGTTGGCTTCCTCCTCCATTTGCTGGACTGCTTGATAAGCTTCGGCCTTGATCTCATTACTCTCTTCCTGCGCCAATTTGATCAGATGGTGTTCCGAGAGAATCCGCTGTGCCTCTTTGGTCGAACGGCTCAGGAGGCGGTCCGCTTCTTCCTGGGCTTTCCCGAGAATGGCCTCCTTCTGCTTAACAAGCTCCTTCGCCGTCTTCACCTCGTCAGGGACCGTTACGCGGATCTTCTTGATGATCTCCAAAGCTTCATCAATCGGTAGAAAAGCACGCCCCGCCAAACGCGGGCTTTTCGTAATCAGTTCCTCCAAGCGCCCCAGGAGGGAGAATAAATGGTTGCTACTCAAACTCGCTCCCTCACTTCAGCCATTTTTGCCTGTAAAGATTCAAAGACCACCGGGGGAATCAACCCTTCCGGATTCCCGCCAAAGAGAACGATCTGCTTCACCAGACTGGAACTGAGAAAGGCGTATTTATGCTCCGTCATCATAAACATTGTTTCAAGCTCCGGTGCCAGTTTTTTATTGGTCAACGCCATCTGAAACTCATATTCAAAATCGGAGAGCGCCCGTAACCCTTTCACGATCACTTGGGCTTTTTGGGCCCGCGCGTAATTGACCTGTAACCCTTCAAAATAGTCAACACGGACATTTTTAAGGCCGGTATCGTCGATTACTTTCTTAAGCAAAGCAACCCGCTCTTCGATGGTAAACAAGGTTTTCTTGTCCGGGTTGTTCCCGACCGCGACGATCACCTCGTCAAAGATCCCGGCAGCTCTGGTAATAATATCAAGATGGCCATTGGTCACCGGGTCGAAACTACCCGGGCAGATGGCTGTCGTCATTCCACATCAGCTCCATCGTCTACTTAAGAAATAGGGTGGGTGGCTATGTACTCCCAAAATTCCAAGGACACTTCACCATACACCCGCTTATCGACCCGCTGCAGGCGGCCGACCCGTTCGGGAAGCTGGTTACGCCCAGGAATTTCCACCACAATCTGCCCGGTTACCGCTAGGACGGTTAGCCGGGAAAGAAGCTCTAAAACTTGTAACCAAAGGTTTGCTTTAAAAGGGGGATCAACAAAAATAAGGTCATAGGGCGCCTCTTCCCGACTGATTTTCGGTAAAATCCGCAGAACATCAACGGGATAGATGCTGACCTCGGTGGTGATCGCGTCGGGTAGACGTTGAAGATTCTTTTTGAGGAGGCGTAATCCCTTCGGGTTTTTTTCAACAAAGGAAACCGCCCGCGCCCCACGGCTTAAAGCCTCAATTCCCAACGTGCCGGCTCCGGCAAAGAGATCCAGAACCCGTCCGTTAAGAAAGGTGGCGCCCAAAATGTTAAAGAGCGCCTCCCTCAACATATCGGTGGTCGGCCTTAGTCCTTCATGGGTCGGCCCCAGCAGTTTCAGTCCGCCATATTT
>JAAZDX010000195.1 GCA_012512605.1 Bacillota bacterium | reverse complement strand
GAGTTTATGCCGGACCGGATTAAAGTCACCGTGACACCCGACCGGGATACCTACCAACCGGGAGAAGAATGCCAGATTAAAGTTGAAGGGGTCAACTTGTTCGGTCCGCCGGCGGCGGGACGGAGAGCCGAGGTTAAGCTGCGTTTGGAAGCCACCGACTTTAAGCCTCCCGCCTATGCGTCATACCGCTTTGGCGACCCGGGACGCAGTTTTACGGCGAAAACAGAGGAGTTGGGTGAGGCTAAACTTGATGCCGAAGGCCAAGCCATATTCACTTACCGTTTTCCGCAGGGTTTAACCCCACCGGCCAAACTGAACGCCATTATTCAAGGGACGGTTATTGAAGATGGCGGACGGGCGGTAAGCAATTACCAAGCCGTGACTTTTCACCCCTATGCCAATTATATCGGGGTGAAGGCGTTGGCCGGCAACTATGGTGAACCGGGAAAACCATTTACGCTGAAATATGTGGTCCTTGACGCCGAGGGGAACCCCGCTCCGGCTCCGCAATTGACGGCTGAGGTATACCATCTGACTTGGAATACGATCTACCGGAAGGACACCGACGGGCGCTACCGTTATGTGTCGGAAGAAGAACGGCGGAAGGTTTATTCCGAAGAACTCACCCCGCAGCAGGGCGAAGCGGAATTTACGTACACGCCGCGGGATTATGGGCGTTACCAGATTGTGCTTTGTGATCCAAAGACAAAGGCCCAGGCTTCTCTTTCCTTCTATGCGAGTGGTTGGGGGTACTCGCCTTGGGCCATGGAGGATCCGGATAAGGTCGAATTAGATCTGGAGCAGGACCGGTACCAAGTTGGTGAAGAAGCACAATTACAGATTAAAGCGCCTTTTGCCGGTAAGGCTTTGGTCACGGTCGAACGGGAAAGGGTTTATGATTATTGGATCGTGGACTTGGCAGACAATACCGGTGTGCTTTCGATTCCGGTGAAAGAAGAGTATAAACCCAATGTCTATCTGTCGGTCCATCTTTTGCGTTCGGTCAATGACCTCGAGGATCATGCCCCGGCCCGCGCTTTTGGGACGATTCCATTAATGGTGGACAATAACAAAGCCCGTTTGGGTATTGACCTAATGGTGCCAGCCGAACTCCGCCCCAACCAGGAGGTGGAGATTAAAGTGCAGGTAAAAAACTCCGGGCCAGGGACCTATCTTACCTTGGCTGCGGTGGATGAAGGCATCTGTCAACTCACCAATTATGCGGTGCCCGATCCGTTTAACTTCTTCTATGGTAAACGGTGTTTGAGTTTGACCAGCCATGACCTTTATGGTTTACTCCTTCCGGAAGTCGAGGGGATGACGACGCAGAGCACCCCGGGGGGCGACCGGGATTTCTTAGACGGGGTACGGAAGCAAAACTTAAATCCGGTTTCCCTCCGCCGGGTGAAGCCGGTGTCATTGTGGTCGGGGATCATCTCGCCCGATGCCAGCGGCGAGGCAAAGGTCAAGTTGACGCTCCCGCAGTTCAACGGGACCCTACGGTTGATGGCAGTCGCCTTTGACGGGGCGCGTTTCGGCGCAGCCGAAGGCAAGACCATTGTCCGGGATCCGGTGGTGCTGACGCCGACCTTTCCACGGTTTGTGGCGCCGCAGGATCGCTTTACCGTTCCGGTGGCGGTCTTTAACGGAACCGGCCAGGCTGGTGAGTTCAAACTCCATCTCAGTTCTGAAGGCGCGGTGACTTTAGAGAGTAAGCCGTTGGTGACACTGAAACTTGGACCCGAAGAGGAACAGGTCGCTTACTTTCAGTTGAAAGCCGGCAGTAGCATGGGGAAACTCCGTTTCCGGTTGCAGGTGGAAGGGAATGGCGAAGAGTGTGCGCTAGAAGAGGAGCTGACGCTGCGGCCACCGGTGGCGGTGACCCATCAGATCAGTTCCGGTTCGATTACGCAAAAGGAACCACTGACCTTTAACATAAAGGACCGGTGGTTGCCGGGGACGGCCACCTACACCCTGGCGCTTTCGCCTTTCCCCACGGTGGAATTGGCCGGCAGTTTGGAATATCTCTTAACCTTCCCCCACGGATGCTTGGAACAGACGGTCTCGAAACTGTTTCCCCTGCTCTACTTCGATCAGTTGCTGAGCACGGTGGAAGGAGGGACCTTTACGGGGACGGCCGATTATTATGTAACGGAAGGAATCGAAAAAATTGAGGCGATGCAACTCCGGGACGGCTCCTTTGCCTACTGGCCCGGGGGGACGAGAGGTAACGAATGGAGCTCGATTTATGCCGCCCATTTTCTGGTGGAAGCGCGCAAAGCGGGGTACGTTGTCGCTGACCGGGTTTATAACCGGATGATCTCTTACCTAAAAGCAACCGTACGGGGGCGGGAAACCGATCTTTATCGCCTGCAAGCGAAGATTTATGCCCTTTATGTACTTAGTTTGAACGGCAGTCCCGACTTGTCGACGATGGCCTACTGGCGGCGGTACGCGCCGGAAAACCTCGGTAGTGATGCCCGGGCCCTCTTGGCTGCCGCATACTTCTACACCGGTGACCGGGTGACCGCCCGGGAGATTCTCCCCGCTTCTTTTGCGGTCACGATCCCGCGGGAAAGCGGGGGAAACTTCAACTCGACGGTACGTGCGGAGGCGATTATCCTCAGTGTGCTGGCGGATGTTGACCCCCACAATCCCGCTGTCTACCAGTTGGTGAACCGGATTAACAAGGCGGCGCAGGGCGGACGGTGGGCAACCACCCAGGAGAATGCTTTTGCTCTGATGGCTTTAGGGAAGCTTTATAAAGAGAAGAGTGACGGGACGTACCGGGGCGAGGTCTATCTGGGCAAAGAGAAGATTGCCGAGTTTGATTCAACACAGGATTTGGTTTTAAACGATCCGCGTTTGGCGGAAGGGAAAATACCGGTGAAACTGGAAGGGGACGGGGAGTGTTATTATTACCTGAAAAGTAGCGGCCTTTCCACCCGTACCGATCTGCCGGAGCAAAGTAACGGCATCCAGGTCACCAGGGAGTTTTTTGACCGCCACGGCAATCCGTTGGCCCTAAACAAGATCCGGCAAGGTGATTTAATTATTGCCCGGATCTCGATCCAGCCGGGACAGCCCGGGCTTGAGCATGTGGGCATCATTGACCTGCTTCCGGCGGGTTTGGAGATTGAAAACCCCCGGATCGAGAGTAGGGAAAGTATCGCCTGGCTGACCCAAGAAACGATGCGCCCTGATTATATGGATGTCCGGGATGACCGTTTAATCCTTTTCTTTAGTTTGCCGAAGGCCCAAACCTATCATTTCTATTACGCGCTCCGGGCAGTGACATGCGGGGAGTTTATCCTCCCTTCAATCAAGGCAGAGTGTATGTATGCCCCCGAGATCGCCAGTTTCAGCTCGAGCGGTGCCATCCGGGTTGTGCGTGATTAAGGTTGAAAGCAGCCGTTTGGTTTTTCAGATCGGCAGTAAGATTAATTTTAGCTGCTTGATGGCGGGTGGTATGATCATTTAGATTTGGTGTTGTTCGTAAAGGATTTTAGTAAGACTTGAGTTGGATCGGATTGGACCAAAAACAGGTGAGTACGATGAAATTATCCAGACGAATACAGGAAGGCTGCGTCAAGGGTGCCGGTTTTGTTTGTGACCGGTTCAAGGCCTTGCTGCGCAAACTACGCACCTGGTGGGCGCGGATGCCCCCCCGACGGCAAAGCGTCTTGGGGGTTTTCCTCCTCCTTCTGATCCTTTTTGAGCTGGCCATTTACTTGATACCATTACCTTGGGCGGCCTTGAAACCGCCCTCTTCGACCCTGGTCTTTGACCGTGAGGGGAGGGTGCTCCGGGCGTTTACATCGGCCGATGGGATGTGGCGGATCCGGACCGATCTCGGGCAGGTCTCGCCACTGCTCCAGAAATACCTGGTCTTCTATGAAGACCGCTGGTTTTATTACCACCCGGGGGTTAATCCGGCGGCGTTAATCCGGGCTTTTGTCCAGAACCTGCGCTCCGTACGGATCATCTCCGGCGGGTCCACGTTGACGAT
>JAAZDX010000194.1 GCA_012512605.1 Bacillota bacterium | reverse complement strand
GGGTGTGGCGCAGTTTGGCAGCGCGTCTGCTTTGGGAGCAGAAGGCCCAGGGTTCAAATCCCTGCACCCCGACCAGTATAACAAGCAATCCCTCTTGACAGGGGATTAGACGATCAATTATAATTAACTAGTTGATAGAAGATGCGGGAATAGCTCAGTTGGTAGAGCGTCAGCCTTCCAAGCTGAATGCCGCGGGTTCGAGTCCCGTTTCCCGCTCCAGACAAGAAGATAAAGACTTTACTTTTTTAGTAAAGTCTTTTTTTCTTCAACAAAAGGTTATGGGCTTATGGGTGGTAGTTTCTTTGTTGGCGCAGAATGGTCAGAAACTCATATTATATGAGGAAGGCATGAGCAAGTTTCTTAGGTAGTCTTGTCAAAGATGACAATTAATAACTCCATCCCCTGATGCTTCTTGTTACTATAAATTGACAAACATGATTGGAAAAGCTTATAATGTACTAAGGTTGGCCAAAAAGGAAGGAGGAGCTTTAGTGGGTGAGTCGTTGGTTGTAACGCTACTGGTCTTACTTTTTTTTGTTTTTTTTGCCCTGGTCAGTAATAAAGCCGAAAAAGAAGTGGATCGTTACTATGAAGAGAAAAGGAAAGCCGGGACAAGATCCCGTTAACTTCAGTAACGTTAGATTCGGTAAATAAACTTTGGAAGGTAAAGGAGGAGTTCCAGTGCGACGGGACTTACGGCGGAAGACATGGTTCATTTTGATCCTGGTGGTTGTGGTTGGGGTCTATGCCATTCTTCCTATCTTTAGCCCGACTTTAAAACAGTTATTTTTTCGGGGAAATGACCCGATCCGCCGTGGTTTAGACCTGAAGGGGGGCATCGAAATCATTCTAGCCCCCGATTACCGTGTGGAGGAACGGGTGTTGTCCGAGGTTGAGACTTATGTCCAGAAAGGCGTCACCGGCTTGGGGATTAATGCCCCTGCGGTCAGCTTTTTAGGGAAATCCAATGATAATAACCGTTACGAAGGACTGGCTTTCAAGTTTGTTTCTGCGGCGGAAGCGCAGAAGGTTTTGGCCGCCGGGGTGATTAAGTCGAACCTGACCTGGCGTTCGGGGATCGAAGAGAAAAAATTAAAGCTTAACGTTGGTGTGGCTGAAGAGGACCCATCGGTGCTTACGGTGGCGGTCCAGGAAGATCCGGCCAATTTCCCAGCGGACGCTTTATACCAGGCGAAAGTGATTATCGAAAACCGGATCAATTCCTCCGGGCTCTCTGAAACCGTGGTCCGCCTTGACCAGACCAAAGGGCGGATTGAAGTACAGCTCCCGGGGGTTCGGTCCCAAGCGGAGGCCGAACGGTTGCTGAAATCCACGGGTCGCTTAAACTTCCGCCTCAACGACAAGATTGTGATGTACGGGACCGATCTCGAAGAGGCGCAGGCTGGTTTTAGCCAAGACACCGGCACTCCCGTCATTAATCTCCGTTTCGGCCGGGCCGGGGCGCGACTGTTCGAACAGATTACGACCGAAAACGTCAATGAAATCCTTGCCATCTATTTAGACGAGGAGATGTTGATGGCGCCGATCATTTCCGAGCCGATTCCCAACGGTAATGCCCAGATTTCGATGGGGTCCGGCGTTACGTTACAAGAAGCAAAAGATTACGCCATCTTAATGAAATCCGGAGCACTGCCCATCTCGCTTCGTTCCGTGATGGCCACCCAAGTGGCACCCACGTTGGGGACTGAAACGGTTAAATTAAGTTTGCTTGCCGGTATAATCGGGATTATTTTGGTTTTCCTCTTTATGATCTTCGCTTACGGGCGGATGGGTGTCGTTGCCGATCTGGCGTTGGTCATCTATAGTGTTTTAGTGCTTGGTTCGATTGCGGTTTTCCGCGGGGTGCTTACTTTGCCGGGGATTGCCGGTTTAATTTTGGGTGTTGGGATGGCCGTGGATGCCAACGTGATTATTTTTGAGCGGCTTAAGGATGAAATCCGTTCGGGGAAAGGGATCCATTCTGCTCTGGAGGCGGGTTTTGACCGTGCTTACGTTACCATCTTGGATTCGAATATCACAACCTTGATCGCCGCTTTGGTGTTATACCTCTTTGGGAGCGGTGCGGTGAAAGGGTTTGCGGTTACCCTCTCCGTTAGTATCTTGGCTAGTATGTTTACGGCGCTGTTTGTCAGCAAAACATTCCTGTCGATCTGGATTGAAAAAGCACCGGACCGGTTTCTTGCTAAATACGGGGTTAGGG
>JAAZDX010000193.1 GCA_012512605.1 Bacillota bacterium | reverse complement strand
GTCTACTCCTATCTTTCTTTCCGCCAAACAAAGAACGGGAAAGAGGAATGAGGTGACAGCATGGGCTTCCCCACCAACCGCCATCTGACGCGTTATGCGCTTCTTCTCAGCCTGTTCTTCCTATTGATGCGACCGGCGCCGGTTGCCGCCGCCGACCGGGAACCCTACCTTTTCCGGCTGGGCCTCGGCATCCAGGGTGTTTACCCTGAGCTCGGTTACAGTGCCGTTCTCAATCTGACCCACCACTCGGCGCTGCAAGGCTTATTCATCTACAATGATTATGCCGCCATCTGGGGCGGCAAGTATCTGTACCGTTTTCTCCTCCGGCCCACCCACAACCTGTACCTCTACGGACTGGCCGGACACTTCGCCTTTTACGACGACGCCTGGGAGCTGGTCTCTTCCCCCGGGTTTGTCGGCGGGCTTGGCCTTGAATTCACTACCGGTGATTTTATCACCAATCTCAAGTATAACCTGGAGATCGGCTATTCAACCGTTGGTTTTTCGGGCGGGCCACCCGGTCCCTGCCTGGTCTACGGGTGGGGGATCCATTTCTACCTCTTTTAATTTTCTCCAGTTCCCAAGCGGTGCTTGATCGCTTGGCCCACGATGACCCCGGAGATTGAGGCTTGCATCAAGCCGCGCGTCACACCCGCCCCGTCCCCCACGGCAAAGAGTCCGGGGATCTTGGTCTCCAAGTTGGCCGTGAGGTGCAACCGGGAAGAGTAGAATTTAACTTCGACCCCATAAAGAAGGGTATTGCGGGAGTTGACCCCAGGCGCAATCATATCCAAAGCCTCCAGCATCTCCATGATCGCCAAAAGATGGCGGTAGGGGAGGACCAGACTTAAATCGCCCGGCGTCGCTTCCTGGAGGGTGGGAACGACCAAACCCTTTCGCAAGCGTTCCGGGGTCGACCGGCGTCCCGTCTGCAGGTCGCCCAGGCGCTGGACGATCACGCCCCCGCCCAGCAGATTGGCGAGCCCGGCCACGTACCGACCGTAAGTGATCGGCTCTTTAAACGGTTCCGTAAAATTCTTACTGACCAACAAGGCAAAGTTGGTGTTGGCGGTTTTTTTATGGGCATGGCTGTGCCCGTTCACCGTCATCACGCCGTCATTGTTTTCAACCACCACTTCCCCGTAAGGGCACATGCAAAAGGTCCGGACCCGGTCTTCGAAAGAACGGGAATAGTAAATGAACTTACTTTCATAGACAACGGAAGTCAATGGTTCCATCACTTCCGCCGGAAGCTCGACACGGACGCCAATGTCCACCGGGTTGACCGTTGTCGTCAACCCCAAGCGACGGCCTTCGGCGACCAGCCATTCGGAGCCCTCCCGGCCGGGACCAACAATAATGTATTTCCCCCGGTATTCCTGGCCGTCCTTCAAACGGACCCCGGCCGCAACACCGTTTTCCACGATCAGTTCCGTACAGACGCTGTTAAGCGCCACTTCGACCCCTTTCTCCTCCAGATCTTCCTGCATCGCCTGGAGCACCGCTAGAGTCCGCCCGGAACCCAAATGCCGGATGCGGGAAGGGATCAGCCGCAAGTCGGCCAGGATCGCTTTATGTTCGATGGCGGCCACTTTCTCCTCATCATCGCCGTAGACTTGCTCCGGCGCACCAAAGCGAAGATAAATATCGTCCACATAACGGATCATCTTATGGAGGCGGGCTTTGGTGATGTATTCATCCAAAAAACCGCCGACTTCCGTTGAAAGGGTCAGTTTCCCGTCGCTGAAAGCACCCGCGCCCCCCCAGCCGCAAACAATGGAACAAGGTTGACACTTGGTACAAGGAATATGCCGCTGTTTTGAGGGGCAGCCCCGGTCCGCAAGGCTCTTCCCTTTCTCCACGATCAAGATTCTGCCCGTCCGCTCGGCCAGTTCCAGGGCAGCAAAGATCCCGGCGGGCCCACCCCCGATGATGATGACATCGAATCCCTTCGCCATGAGGTCCACCTTCTTTCTACGACTTTTATTTATGCCAAAAACGGGGGGAAAATAACACAAGGAGCGACAGAATCTCTAACCTTCCTGCCAGCATCAGCAGGCTTAACCCCCATTTGGCCAAGGGGTGTAAACCCCCGTAGTTCCCTAAGGGTCCCACTACCGCCCCCAACCCCGGCCCGATATTGCTGATGCAGGCTGCGGCGGCACTGACGGCCGTAATTAAATCGGTCCCGGTAGCGGCAACCCATACAGTCCCGAAGGCAAAAAGGGTTAGGTAAATAAAGAAGAAGGCCGCCATACTGTGAATGGCCGTCGCCGGCAAAGCAACCCCGTCCAGTTTGGTTGGGATCACTTGTCGTGGGTTAAAGGCCTTAATTATTTGGCGGCAGGAATACCGGAAGAGGACCACGAGCCGCCCAATTTTGATCGCGCCCGTCGTTGATCCGGTACACCCGCCGAAAAACATCAACACCAAGAGAATGGCGCGGGCCAAATCCGGCCACTGGTCGTAATTGTCGCTGGAAAACCCGGTGGTCGTAATGACCGAAACAACCTGAAAAAAGGCCCGGCGGCAGGCTTCCCCCCAAGGGAGACCATACTGGCCAGTCAGCGCCATGGTGATCACAAGAGAGGCGACTAAAATTACCCCGCAAAAAACCCGGACTTCCGTGCTTTGCCAGAGCGGTTTGAGACTTTTTTTCTTCAGGATCCGGTAGTAAAGGGAAAAATTAAGTCCGGCCAAAAACATGAAAACAATCAGGGTCAGCTCGATCGGTAAACTATGGAAGGCCTCCACACTAATGTTCCGGGTGGAATAGCCCCCGGTGGCAAGCGTTCCCAGCGCATGGATCGTCCCTTCATACCAAGACATCCCCGCACAGCGCAGGACAATGGCCTCAAGAAGGGTGAACCCGCTATAAATTAACCAAAGCACCACCGAGGTTGTCCGCAGACGGGGCACTACTTTGTCCGGAAAAGGGCTGGGCACTTCCGCCTCATAGAGAAAAACCCCTTGCCGCAAAGCGGGGAAGAGGGCCAAGGAAAGGACGATGATGCCCATCCCGCCCAGCCAGTGGGTTAAACTCCGCCAAAAGAGAATCCCCCGGGCGGTCCCCTCCACATTGGCTAAGATCGTGGCACCGGTCGTGGTAAACCCGGACATCGTTTCAAAAAAAGCATCGGTATAGGTTTGAGTCGTTCCCGACCACAGAAAGGGTAAAGCGCCAAAAGCGGTCACCAAAAGCCAGCCAAGACCGACGACAGCCAATCCTTCCCGCCGTCGGAGATCCCCCTCCGGTTTGATTAGGGTCAGTAACCCCCCAGCCAGCAAAGTAACAACTATACTATACGTGAAAGCCAAGATATCGGTTCCCTGGTAGAAAAGGGCGACGCCCAATGGAACAACCATTATAATCGCCAATAAAATTAGGATTTTGCCCACCCTATTGAGAACCAACCGCAACCTCATCGTAATCCTGCTCCTCTATGAATGGTAAAACAGCTTCTCCACTTCTGGAACCAGTTTTTTCAGGGCAAAGACAATCACATGATCCGACGGTTGAATCCAGGTGTCACCCCGGGGGACGATGACCTCTCCCTCATGGATGACGGCACCGATCAGAATCCCGGGGGGGAGCCCCAAATCTCGTAGTTTCGCCTTGGTAACCGGAGAATCGGTTTCTGGGATTACTTCCAGGATCTCAGCGTCCCCTGATTGCAAGAGGTTGATATGGACAATATTACTTTTTCGCACAAGCTTGAGGACGGTGTTCACAGTCAGCAGTCGCGGCGTGATGGCCGCCGTCACCCCGACGGTGTCAGCCAAGGGAATATAATCCTCCCGGCCGATCTCGCAGATCACCTCTTCCACGCCAAGTTGGCGTGCCAGAAGACTGGCCATCAGATTATTACTCTCTGTCCCCAGGAGGGAAACGAAGACATCTTCCCGTCCCAAATTTTGCTCTTCCAAAGCCTCCTTATTAGTC
>JAAZDX010000192.1 GCA_012512605.1 Bacillota bacterium | reverse complement strand
CAGTGGTCGTATCCTCATCACAGATCAATAAGGTTTGGTAATTAAGTTTGATTTGGCCAGCGGTTGCCTCTTTAAAACCGCGGATCCTTTCGTTCAGATCGTGGGCATTTGCGCCGCCGGTCAGGATTACCGTATTAAGCTCCCGGTGCACCCAGCCTTTCTCGTTCACAATCCGGATCATTGCTTTACCACATTCCACACCGGCAGTGTAATTATCCGTACCACAGTAAAATAAACGCTTGCTTTCCGGGGCATCAGCCTCGATGGTGGCAACTTTGATCCCGGCGGCCACCGCTTTATCGATCACGGCCCGGAGTTTTTCTTCGTCGCTGCAACTAACCGCAATCCCATCCACTTTCCGCCGGATCAGCCCTTCAATGATTCTAATCTGGGTATCCACATCTACTTTAAACGGACCAACCCATTCCACCTGCACATTTAGCCGCCGAGCCGTCAATTCGGCTGCTTCTTTCGCCTCGACAAGCATGGGATTATCAAGGGATTTAGGGACAATTGAGATGATAATCGGGCGCGTCCGCACTGACGAATCCATCCGAACAGAATTAGTGGGGGATATGCCGATGGTTAAGACCAAAAGGAGAAGGATTATTCCTTTTTTAAGCTTGAGGAGATTCATTTGACCACTCCCTTCCCTGACATTAACCACCCGTTCCAAGCTTGCTGCGTTTATTCCCGAAAGGTAACGCAAAAAGTCCGATGAAGATGTTGTCGCGGAAGTCCAGTCGGCTTATTTGGTATGCTTGTCAATAAGCGAACTAACATAGAATGAGCCGAGCACGGCAATCACGGCACAGATCACACCCAAAAACAGAGTAGTGACTCCAAACTTTCGGACATCCGCATATAAATAGGCCGTCGGTGCTAGACTCAAAAGGTGCCAACCGCTTTTCCCTCCAATCCCGACTTTACTTCCGATCGTCTTAAAAGTAACCAGGGTTTGACGGTCATTAACCTCGGTAATGAAACTCCCTTGGTTTATTTCACTCCCATAATCCCGGTTGGAAACGAGACTAAAGATCTCATCAAGGGGTTTTGTTTCTTTAATGATCGACGAAAAATTTTTACCGATATCCTCTTTAAACGGCGTTGAAACAATCTCACCCTCATTGTTGATGACCAAAGAATAGCTTTCCGTCTCCGCCAGCGATATGTAAAGACGGTTATAGATATTTAAGTTGATTAGTTGATCAATCTTTTCTTCATCGACAATAATTGCCAATACCCCCAGGGACTCCCCGCTGGCAATATCTTTGAGCTGCCGCCCCAAAAGCACAAAATGGCTACGGTTTATTTTGATCGCCGATGACCAAACAATTCCTCCGCCAGCAGCGCTAATATTACGATAGCCGTTATGGTCTTTAAAACTTTTAATCAATTCCATGAAATCATCATAATAATCCTTTGTAATGACCACCGACCGTTCAAGATCAGGATCACAAATAAACATAAAGCCAAAAATATCCTGGTTGCTGATCATATACTCCTTGAAGTATGACTCCACTTCCCTTTTGGCATGGAGAAACTGGTTTTCATCTTGGGTTCCGGTTAGTACAGCTAAAGTGCTGTTAAAACCTTTATTGATAAAAAGACCAACCGAAGTGTTTTCAAACTCGGCCAATTTCGACTGGATATTTGCCACAGTCTGCACCAGTTCAGCTTGGGAGTATTGCGTTATTTTCTTCATAATTGCCGACCGGGAATTATTATACGCTAAGAACCCGATGAGCATGATTGGAGCCAAGGAAATCAGTAAGAAACAACAGATTAACCGGTTACGAATTAACCCTTTTGTTTCCTTTCTTTTGTTTGGCCCGATCTGACTTTCTTCTTTCGGGTGTGGGTTGTCATTGTTTGAATCAAAGACCATCTTGGCCATCTTTGTTCCTCCTGATCTCTTCAGCGATTTACTACTAAACTTGTTTTAACTTCATAGGCTTAGCATAGATAATGAAACAAGTCAAGCGTTAAATTGGCATAAAAACCAAAGAATACTGGCGTAAACTAAAGAAATTATAAAAACCCCTTATTATAGAGAGATGGCAGTTCTTGTCCAAATCTCTAAAATAAGGAGATTATAAAATCGAGGACAAGAATATCAGCAAATCCACAGCATAGAAACGACATATTTTTAAGTAATTTTAGACCGTAATGGAGTGGCTGGACAGCTGATTACACCCCTAATACCGACGGGTCGGCAGAACATCCCTGGCCACTTCTTGGGGGAATATTCCTTCCTCCACAATAATTCGTTTGGGAATAGGCTTTCCAGCCAATATGGCTTCCACCGCATCAAAGAAATGCCGTCCCAACAGTGGATTACATTCTACTGTGCAATTGAGCTTACCCTCAATCATGGCTTCAAAAGCGGCGCGAATCGCGTCAACCGAAACAATGATGATATCCACACCGGGCCTAAGGCCATAAGCCTCGATCGCTTGGATTGCACCAAATGCCATGTCATCATTATGGGCAAACAGCGCGTTGATCCGGTTCCCTTCCGCCTTCAGGAATTCTTCCATCACTTCCTTGCCCTTGGACCGCGTAAAGTCGCCGATCTCTGATCTGATAATCTTCATCCCAGGGTAAGCGGCGATCACTTCTTCAAAGCCCTTTTTCCGGTCAATAGTCGGTGCCGAGCCAATGGTCCCTTGTAACTCAACAATATTCGCCTGGCCGTTCATCTTCTCCGCCAGCCAGCGCGCCGCCCGGCGTCCTTCCTCCACAAAATCGGAACCGATCAAAGTGACCCAGAGGGAATCATCCGCACAGTCAACACCCCGGTCGGTCAGGATGACGGGTATCTTTGCTTGCTTCGCCTCCTCCAGAACTTCTTCCCAACCGGTAGTGACGACCGGCGAAAAACCAATCACATCGACCTTCCGTTCGATAAAAGACCGGAGTGCTTTGATCTGGTTGGCTTGCTGCTGTTGACCATCGACAAAGATCAGTTCAATCCCGCGTTTCTTTGCTTCGGAGATTATCGACTCGGTATTGGCCATTCGCCAAGCGCTTTCTGCTCCCACCTGGGCAAAGCCGACCACGATCTTTTTTTGCCGGGCACCAACGACACTACCGAGGACCAACATAAGCGCCAACGCCACCAAGAAAACCGGTTTTCTCTTGGACATTCCGTTCCCTCCTTACGAAATATTTGTTTCCCTAGCTTCCGTAGCGGCGTCCACTTGGAACCGTTCAATCATCTGGACAAGATTCTCTGCCATCTCCCGCAAACCGGCAGCGAGGCTCTTAACTTGGTCGGCAATGGCGGTCTGTTCTTCAGTCGCAGCGGAGACCTCCTGCGCCGAAGCGGCTGTCTCCTCTAAAATTGCACTAATCACTTCGATGGATTGGGTTGTTTCTTCCTTGGCTCGATCAACCTCATTGATGATGGCCCCCATATCAACCATCCGCCTGGTCGTTTCGTCCATAGCTTCGATGATCCGCGTAAAGGATTCCTGCGCTCCGGCAACAGACTCCATTTGTTTGGCCATGATCGCATATCCCCGCTCCATCGTTGTCGTGGACAACATAATCTTTTCAAGGATGCTTTTCACAATTGTATTGATTGTGGTGGCGCCATCGCGCGACTGACCCGCTAGTTTGTTCATTTCTTCGGCGACGACGGCAAAGCCTTTCCCCATTTCACCGGCGCGCGCGGCTTCAATCGATGCGTTCAACGCCAGCAAGTTTGATTGTTCCGCCAGGTTACTAATGACTTCCGTAATCCTGCTGATCTCACCAACGCTGGTTCGGAGGTCATTTATAACGTCAAGCATCACCGTTGTTATCTCTTCCGTTTCTTTTGTGTTGGCCAGTAGTAATTGGACTGTTTCTTGAGAATTGTAGCTCAACTCCTTTGTTGAACTGGATATTTTTCCGACTTCGTCCGCTTGCTCATTGACTTTCCCAATTTGGACAGCTAAATTGCGCATTCTACCACTGGAATTCTCCGCTTCTTTTGTTTGCTCAATTGTCCCGGTACTAATTTCCGACATAATACGGGCAATACTCTCCGCTGTCCGCACCGATTCCAGCGAACTATCTTCCAACACGAAACTATGTTCCAAAACACTTTTAACGGCAACCTGTGTTTCGTCGATCAATTCGCCAATTCTCTCAACCATCCGGTTAAAACTCGTTCCTAACACACCCAATTCGTCCTCGGTGTTGAGCCGAACCCGCACCGATAAATCGCCCTTCTCCGCCTTTGCCATTGCTTCCATTACTTCATTTAATGGATTTGAGATCCCTAGAGCTACTGTAAATGAAATCCCGGCGGCTAACAAAGCGAAGAAGCCCGCCATGATCAAGGTGGTTAGGCCAACAGTTCTCGATTCGGCATAAAGATAGGAAGTTTGGGTGAAACATAAGAGATGCCAATCGCTTTTACTGCCAATCCCCGTTACACCACTAATGGTCTTGAAAGTAACTAAGTTCTCTTTGCCCTCGATCTTACTAATGTAGCTGCCTCGCTTTTGTTCGTAATCGCGGTCGGATTCCGTCCCCAACATAATTGGTTGTAAAGGTTCGGTATTTGCTAAAAGGGCTGAAATCTGCCCACCAATATGGTTCTTCATTGGCGAAGAAATAATGTCACCCTCGCTATCGATGATTACCGAATATTTGTTCAGATCGTTAGTGGAGCTATCCAAACCAGTATAAAGATGGGAATTAATAATTCGGTCAATCGTTTCTTCTTCCACCAATATCATTAAAACCCCTAAGGGAGTTTCTGTGACCGACTCGGTGATACACCGCGCCAGATACAAAAGGGGGCTGCCTTCAACTTTAAGTGAAGCCCAGTTTATTCTATCCCCCGCCTGAAGAATTTGGCGATAAGTCTCCGTCGCCCGTAATTCCGTACAAAATTGTCTCAATTCCGGACCATAATCCTTAGCGAAGACTAAAGGTTCACGGTCGGCGGCTTCACTGATGAAAACAAAGCCAAATATATCCGGATTACTAATGAGATAGTTATTAAAAAATCTGTTTACGTAGTGACGTTGGCCTAGGGCAGCGGTAGGAGACAGGTTGTTGTAATTCCAGATCGCCTGATGGAACTGTTGATCGATAAGTAGTCGAACCGATACAGTTTCAAATTCGTTAAGTTTAAGCCTGACATGGGCCGCCGTTTGGTTGAGTTCATCCAGGGTTGACTGGGTGAATTTCCTGGTCATCGCCGACCTTGAACTGGTATAGGACATTAATCCTACGATAAAAACCGGGACAAGCGAAACGAAGATAAAGGAGTAGATTAAACGATCACGAATCGAGGTCTTTCCGATATTGCCAATAAATTTCATCCTTTTAATCCTTTTCATTCCTTCCGCTAACATGACATCTCTCCTTTTCAATGGCTTCGTTCACTACTATTTAACCTATTTTAAATCCTTTAGTTAAGTATTCGCCAAATATTGGGCTGTTCCTTCCTTTACCAGCCAAAATCGAAAACGAAGAATGGGTTCATGTCCGTTGAGGGCCCTCATTAGTAACACCAGAGGGATAACGTTGAAGGGCGTACAATCTTTCTGAAAATAACCACCCCGCTCCAAACGGGGTGGTTGTTTTATCTAGCAATAAAACTCCATAATGGTTGTGTTTAATCCTGGCGAGTCGGGAATGCTTCCGCCGCAAAGCATTTTTCACCGCCTCAACCCCAATCAATTATTTATATACACATATATTATAAGAAAAATGGCTACCTCTATAGAATGGAGTTGTTTTTATTATCCTTTAATATTTTTAGAAACAAAGATTAACCTGTAAGAAACAGAATGTAAGATTTTGCAGAAAGCGAAAAAATCGTTTAAAAATAACCTCCAAGCGATACTACCCCAAATATAATTATTGTTTCCGTAGTTTCCGGACTATACAGAAAACTGAACGGAAACATTTCGATTATTACCCCATCATTATCCGGTAATCCCCGATCGAAGGCGAAGGGGCAAAATTTTACACCGTAATAATTGCCGTTTTTGCTTTTTAAATAAGTTAAACCTAAAGACATTTGGGAATCAGGGGTATCGCCACTTGAAGCATAGTTTTTCAGGACAAACTGAGGAGTAATTGAGAATAATCCATCAGAAAAACTAAGGGGAGCCAGGTCCGTAGAATACTTGAAATGCAATGAAAACTTCGGGCCAAAGCTGATCAAGGGGTTTATGAATAAATAACTACCACCATTGATGTCATCCGTCTGGGAGACCGTCTCTTGAGATATTTTCAAACCAAACTTAACCCCGCGGTCATCGTCTGCTCTAAAACTACTATCAGCTAAAACGGAATGGGTCACCACCAGACTTAACAAAACAACCAAAACAAAGGGTATTATCTTTTTCACGATTTAGTCCTCCTGATTCATGGATTTTAAAGACGGATATTGGGAACCCGCAAAAACCACCATAAATCTTTTCTACATATTTCCAACTTTTCCTCTTCTCCTTCTTCCGTTCTTCACACCGTCCGGATCCTGTATAGTCCTGTATAGTTTTAAAAAAGAGTGCAAACAATTCGTACTCCCCGTTTATATTTATTTCCCTAAGGCATAATCAGGCACGAAGCGGCTGACCCTTAAACATTTTTCGAATTTTACAAAAAAATAGCTGCCTACACCAAAGTAGACAGCTATTTTGAAATTGGATCTAAAATCTAACCTTACCAGCTGTAGCCAAAGGAAAGACTGAGGGCAGGCGAAAAGCCTTAGGCCTTCAGTTCCACCACCGTCACGCCCATCCCGCCTTCGTTGGTTTCACCCCAACGGTGTTTGCTGACGCGGGGGTGCTTCTTGAGATAGTCAGTGATGGCAGCGCGGAGGGCGCCGGTGCCTTTACCGTGGATCAGGCGGACCCAGGGCAAACCGGCTAGCAAGGCTTCATCCAGGTACTTATCGGTAACGTGTAATGCTTCTTCGACAGTCATCCCCCGGAGGTCCAGTTCGGGCGAGATGGTTTTGGCTTTCTCCTGACCTAACGCACCCATCTTGATTCCCCCCGGTGGTGCCGGCTTTTCCCCTTGCTCGACCAGGGGCGTAAGTTTGCCCCGATCCACCCAGAGCCGGACCGAACCGGACTGGACAAGAACATTATCCGCATTAAGGTCAATAATCTCGCCTTCCTGGCCCAACCCCGCCAGACGAACACGCATACCCACTTCCAATTGGCCTTTGTATTCGGCGTCGCTCGGTAGTAAGGGCTCCTCTAGTTCTGCCAGCTGTTTCTGCATTGCCGCCCGGCCTTGGTTTACTAGGCGGCTCCGCTCGCTCCGGTCTGTTGTTTCCTGCAAACTCCGGAGTAGATTCTCCATCTCCCGCCGCGTTTCGCGCACCAAAGAACGGGCTTCGGCCCGCGCCGCTTTCATCAGCTCTTCCCGTTTTGCCTTCAGCTTGGTGAGCTCGGCTCGTAATTCCTGTTCCTGCCTTTGGACCCGAAGCCGGAGCGCAGAAGCATCATGCCGTTCCTGCTCCAGTAACTGGCGTTCTTTCATGATTTCGCCGATCAGGTCTTCGACCCGCCGCTCCCCGGGGGAGAGGAGCTGGCGCGCCCGCTCAATTATTGCCGGGTCCAGTCCCAAGCGGGATGCCACGGCAAAAGCATTACTGCGGCCGGGAAGGCCAATGAGCAGACGGTAGGTAGGGGCTAGGGTCTGGGGGTCGAATTCAACCGAGGCATTCTGCACCCCTGGTGTATTATAAGCAAAAATTTTTAAGTCCCCGTAGTGGGTGGTGGCAATCGTCCTCACCCCACGCTGGTGGAACTCCTGAAGCAGAGCAATAGCCAGCGTTGCCCCTTCCGCCGGGTCGGTACCCGCCCCCAGCTCGTCCAGGAGGACAAGGCAGTTTTCGTCTTTGGCTTCTTGTAAAATGGAAATAATGTTGGTCATGTGGGACGAAAAGGTACTAAGGCTCTGCTCAATACTTTGCTCATCGCCGATATCACAATAAACGCCGGTAAAGACCCCCACTTCTGAGCCAGATGAGGCCGGCAGATGCAGCCCGGACTGGGCCATTAAGGTAAGTAAGCCCGCCGTCTTCAAACTGACCGTCTTCCCGCCGGTATTGGGTCCCGTGATCACAAGCGTGTGAAAACTGCGGCCCAACTCCAGATCGATGGGGACCACATTCCCTTCCAACAGGGGATGACGGGCGTATAGTAGCCGGATATACCCTTCGTCGTTGATCACCGGTTCGGTTCCGCCCAGCGTTTGGCTATACCGGGCTTTGGCAAAAGCCAGATCCAAGCGGGCCAAGATTTCCAGGTTCGCCAGGGCTGGGGCGGCTACTTCGCCCACCAGCACACTGAGGACGGCTAAAATCCGCGCCACTTCCTTCTCTTCCTCCGCCTCCACCTGGCGTAACTGGTTGTTGATCTCCACAATCGCCATGGGCTCAACAAACAAGGTAGCCCCGCTGGCCGACTGGTCGTGGACAATTCCCGGTAAAACCTGGCGGTATTCCTGTTTGACCGGGATCACGTAACGTCCGTTCCGGACCGTAACTAGCGCTTCCTGTAGGTATTTCCGGGTCTCACTCCCGTGAATCAACGCATCCAGCTTATCACGGACCCGGTTCTGATAAGTACGGATCTGGGCGCGCAACCGCGAAAGCTGGGGACTGGCATTATCCTTCACCCGCCCTTCGTCCGGATCGATCGCTTGCTCAATCTCCCGCTCCAGATCGGAAAAGACGCTCAAGCCCACCGCCAAAGCGGTCAGGGTGGGGGCCAGTTCCCCTTTCTCACCACTGAAAAAGCCCTTGAGCAAACGGGCGGCGCGGCAAGTATCGCCCACCGCTGCCAGTTCCTCCGGGGACAAAACCCCGCCCAGCCCGGCTTTTTTGAGGGCTGATCGCACATCAAAGATTCCCCCAAGGGGAGGCTTTTCCCCGCTTTGGACCAAAAGACGGGCTTCCGTCGTCTCCGCCTGCCTTGTTTTTATCTCATCAATCCGGCACGAAGGCCGAAGATCCAGGGCCAACTCCTTCCCCAACGCACT
>JAAZDX010000191.1 GCA_012512605.1 Bacillota bacterium | reverse complement strand
TGGCGAAAATCCTCGCGGGGAAAGTCAGTGGGGGAGTGGTGGCGATGATCGCAGCGCCCCTCTGGGAATTATTCGGGTCCATTCTTTTAGGAATCGTTTTTGCGGTTATTCTTTTGCTTTTGGCCAGCCGGCTTAGGGAAAAACCGGATAAAATGGTCCTTGCTCTGGGGATGATTTTCCTTCAGGCTGGCCTTGCGGAGTTTCTTAACCTGTCGGCTTTATTGGCTGGCATGACCATGGGTTGTGTCGCGGTCAATCTTCTGCGACGTCATTCCGAAGAGTTGTTTCGGTTGGTTAGTACCGTGGACACTCCGATTTATGTTCTCTTTTTCGTTTTAGCCGGGGCCAATTTACAGCTGGATCTTTTAGCAAAGGTTGGCTTAGTTGGGGTGGCTTATATCGTCAGCCGGATCATTGGGAAGGTCGGCGGCGCTACTTGCGGAGCAATTATAAGTAAAGCGCCAGAGGTTGTCCGGAAGTATTTGGGGTTAGGCTTGATTCCCCAAGCCGGGGTGGCAATCGGCCTTACCTTGCTGGTCCAACAGGATTTTCCCGAAATAGCGAGTATGGTCACAACTGTCATCTTGGGTTCGGTCGTGGTTTATGAGATCATCGGTCCGTTCTTTGCGAAGATGGCGATCATGAAAGCCGGTGAAGCGAGGGCGGATCGTGATTATTGATGTAGTTATAATTGTTATAAATTACCCTCATCCACCTTCCCGTTATAATTTCTGAACTTATGGCACGCCCTTTCGCGGCTGCTCGACCGAAATAGCGGTTTTCCCCTCTTTACAAACCGACGTTTTTCGGTTATAATAAACAATGCGATGCCGAAGTGGCGGAATTGGCAGACGCGCTGTGTTCAGGGCGCAGTGGGAGTATTCTCGTGTGGGTTCAAATCCCACCTTCGGCACCAATAGAAATTTAACCCCAGCAAAGCTGGGGTTTTTTGTTCTTTAAATCAATTGGCGGGCTTTGCCGGTGTGGAGGGGAGCGATGGAGTTTTTCTTAAACAAGATTGTTGGCGAGAATAATAAGGAATAAGTATTAAGTAAAAAAACAGGAAAAAGAAAAGAAGAGGATTGCCGGTTATCGTGGCGAAAGGCCGTCTTTAGGCGGTCTTTTTGGATCGAAAATCCTTTTGGTCTAAAGTTGGGGTTGAAAGGAACAATCTAGGTAAAATGGCGTTTAATTGTGTGAAACCGATGAAACATAATTTTTCGCGCGGCGGTAGCCAGCGTGGGTGAGTTCTTGGTAAAACAGGTCAAATCTATTTTGGAGGGAGAAGGGTTGCGGAAGAACATAATCTATGCCACACTCCTCTGGGGGCTGGTGGCGCTGGTGATTCCCCCGGTGGTAGCGGCCGCAGAGGTTTGGGAGTTAAGTTTGAAGGAAGCGTTGGCACAGGGTGTGGAGGCGAATTACGGAATTAAAAAAGCGCAGCTGACTTGGGAAAACGCCAAACTTAATTATGAACGGAACAAAATCGCAAGCCAGCTCGCTGGTTCGCGTTATACCCTGATACAACTGGAATTAAATCTGTTGCAGGCGGAAGATAATTACCGGCGGACCAAAGACCAAGCGATGCTTCAGATTGCCCGGGGGTATCTGGAGGTGCTCCAAACCGAACAGGAAATCAACTGGCGGCGTAAACGGTTGGAGAGGGAAGCGCTGACCCTGGATCTGATGGAACAACAGGTGGCCCAAGGGTATGAAACCCGTTTGGCCTTGATGCAGCAGGAGAATGAGTACCACCAGGCGCGTTTGGAATTGAAAAAAATTGAGGATCACTACGAACAATTACGGCGCGAGTTGGTGAAGGAGATCGGCCGGTTTCCGGATGAGTCCGCTTTAAGCTTGAAGCCGGTGGAAACGGCGCTCACGTGGGAAGTAAGTGAAGCCGAGTGTCAAAACCGGGCCCGCGCAAACAGCCTGGCTTTGCAGGCGCTGGAGTTGGAAGTGGAGCTCGCGCAGATCGCTTTAGAACGGGCGCGATTAGGTCCGGTGCTACCGGTTGAGATCCAAGAACTGAAGAATAATCTGCAGCTTACTAAAGTCCGCCTGGAGGAAGCCGAGTGGGAGCTGGAGAGCTCCGTCCGTCAGCAGTATGCGGCTTTGAGGCAACAGGCGGAGAATTTAGCATTGAACCAGGTTCATCTGGCTGCGGTCCGGGCGAATTTCGAGAAGGTGCAAAAACAATACGAAGTGGGGCTTTTGAAGGAGGTTGATCGCCTGGCGGCTGAGGCGGAATTACTCCAGGCCGAGTACCAAATG
>JAAZDX010000190.1 GCA_012512605.1 Bacillota bacterium | reverse complement strand
GACCAGATATTTTTTGGAACCCCAGTCGCCATAAGGGCCAGGCCACATCAGATATCCGGCTTTGGTCGAGATGATTAATTCATCCCGGTACCGGTGGAGATCCTGTTTTAAAATACGGCCGAAGTTTTCTTCCGCGGCTCCCGGTGGTGGGCCATAGTTGTTGGCCAGATCAAAGTGGGTGATTCCTAGGTCAAAGGCCTTTCTGATCATGGCCCGGCTGTTTTCGAACAGAGTGACGTCGCCGAAGTTATGCCATAGTCCGAAGGCGACCGCTGGTAGCTTTAGACCACTCCGCCCGCAGCGGTTGTATTTCATGTTGGCATAACGCTGCGTATTTGGTAGATATGCCATTGTATTGATTCCTCCTTTTGTATCTATTATTTATATTATTGACGAACGTGTGAGTAAACTCAGATCACAATCCAGCAAAGACAAGACACTACGTGATTTCCATCCTTTCGCTTGCCTCAACTATAGACAGGTGGGTGAACACCTTACTTTCCTTGCTCCTCTTACTTCGCAAAGGGCTTGGTTTCCTCCTGCTTACGGACCTTGCTTTTGAAAGATGATCTTATACGTTCAATTTATAAAAACGTCTAAATAAAAAACAAAACGGATAAAAGACGACCTGTTCTTAAGGAAGTTCTCTTATCCGTATGGTAGCAGTTATGGGGTTTTTGGCTTTATGCTCCTGGTTTATAAGCCTCTACGGGTAGGATATCGGTCAATGGTACAATCTCGTACCCTAAGGCTTGTAAGCTTGTGATCAGTTCGGGTAGGACCTCCACGGTGGGGGTTAAATCCTGGCCGTTTCCGCCGGCCGAATGCATCAGGATAATCGATCCCGGTTTAACCTGGGACAGAACATTAGCAAGGATTTGATCGGCCTGGTCAGCCCGCCAGTCTTTGGAATCCACCGACCAATTAATCATAGCGTATCCGGCATTGACCAAACGATCCAAACCTGCCATCGTCATTTCACCGTAGGGCGGCCTAAGGAGAGCCGTTTTCCGACCAGTGATCTTCTCCAGCAGTCCTTCGGTTTTTTGTACTTCAGCTACGATCTGTTCCGTGGTGAGTTTCCGAAAATCGGGGTGGCTATAGGAGTGGTTGGCAACGAGATGCCCTTCCCGGACGATCCGGGTGACCACCCATTCCTGGCCGGAAAGATTTGTTCCCTTCAAAAAGAAGGTGGCCTTGACGCCATACTGGCCAAGAAGGTCCAGAATTTCCGGGGTGTACTTGGTATCTGGTCCATCATCAAAAGTGAGGGCGACCTGTTTGCGGTTGGTTACCCCCTGGAGGAAAACTTTCCCCGGGTGTCGCGCCATTAAGTCCGGAATATTCCAGACATATGAAGCTCCGCTCCCACCGGACTGGGTGGCGATGGGGACCTTTAACCATTGTCCTGTAAATAATTGATCGGAGTATAACTTGTTGCGTTGCCGTAACCAGTGCAGATTAGTCTGAAACTTTTGGGCGATCATAAAAAGGCTTTCGTTGTTTTCTACGGTATATAGTTTTTCATCGGATCGGGTTACCGGTTCCGGAATGTAAAGGACTTGTCCGGGGATGATATAATCAGCTTGGGTCAACTGATTGTGTGCGGTCAAGTTTTCAAGGGAAACCCCATGCCATAAGGCAATCTGAAAAACCGTGTTGCCGGGTTGAACATGGTAAACCCGGGACGCCGAGGTCGGAAAGGAAACTCCCGCTATGAGTAGGATCGTCAGGAGCAAGGTGTAGGGAAAGCGGGATCCGTTTTTCATCGTAAGTATCCTCCTTAACGGATAATATCCCTTTGAAGAAAGGGGGACGGGTTACATAAAATCATACCGTCTTCCCTCCAATATTTGCGGTTAAGCGGAGGATACCTCTAAGTAAATGGTGGGAAACTGGGAATAATCGGCGCGGCCTGGATAATCTTAGCTGTTCTGGGCTTTTTTCTTGTTTTCGGCGGCGGCGCATTTCCAACAGAGTGCTTTATATTTATCTTTCCCGCCGACTAAAACCTGGGCTTTCTTTTCCACAAGACTATAACTGATATTGGCCGGGATAAAACAGTTTTCGCAAACCGCATGTAACTTTGTGATTGAACTGGCAATCGCCATCAGCTGGGGCATGAAGCCGAACGGTTCGCCTTCCGAATCCATGTCTAAACCAGCGACAATAAAAATTTTGTCCGTGCCGGTTTGCTCGTAGGCTTTGAGTAACTGGTATATGTCTTCGCCAAAAAACTCCCCTTCATCAAAACCGATTACTTCGTGTTCCTTAATGATTGTTTCGATGGTGGGTGTGTCGTTGCGGCCGACGGTGATCGAATCAAATTCTTTGCCATTATGGGTCCGTACTTTTGTTGTTCGTGTGTCCAGGTCGGGTTTGACCAGTGCCACCCGGCGCTTGGCAATTGAGTGTCGTTCCAGTCGCCTGATGAGCTCGTCCGTTTTGCCGGCAAACATTCCCCCGGTAATAACCTCTAACATCCATCGCTCACTCCTCAAGATTCATTTCAGCAGTTGCTTTTAGGATCATAGCATATAAAGGTGATTTCGCCTAGTTTTTACGGGTATTTAATTATCATAAAACGGAAAAAGTATGGTTCTGAAATTCGCTGTATTTTAACAATGTAGTGATATAATGCTAAGTAGATGACCCCACTGCGAAGTGGACTAATCGCTTAAGCAGTTACTCCCGCCAGTGACACTATTTTCGCGCTGGCAATCTAATTCCCAGGCTTTGAGTCACCAGCGGTCCGGCAAGATGGATAGAAGAGGTCATGGGGGCGCGATTAGCGTTTAAGTTAACCGG
>JAAZDX010000189.1 GCA_012512605.1 Bacillota bacterium | reverse complement strand
GATCAGATTGATGATGTTCAGATAGCTTTTCGATTGTGAAGCTGGCCAAACGCCTACGGCCTCCTCGGCGTAGCGCACATGCAAAGCATCTTGGTCGGCTTCGGAATACACCGCAACCGTTTCGATGCCTAGCTCTTTGCAAGCCCGGATCACCCGTAAGGCAATCTCTCCCCGGTTGGCGATTAAAATCTTACCAAACACCGATACCACACCTCCGACTATTGTTTGGACATTTGCGTTGTCAAAGACAAAGCTTTACTTAGGTTTTTTCGATGATAAATAAGGGTTGTCCATATTCAACCGGTTCGGAGTCGTCCACCAAAATCTCGACCACCTTGCCCCGGAACGGGCTTTCAATCTCATTCATTACCTTCATTGCTTCAATAATACACAAGGTTTTCCCGGGTTCTACCGCCTCACCCACCTCGACAAAGGGCGTTTCCCCCGGACCAGGTGCCCGGTAAAAGGTCCCAACGATCTCAGCACAGACATATTCTTGGTTGGGGGCCAGTTTCTGCTCCGCGGAAACCGGCTCTGGTGACGGCGTATTCCCCGTTGGAGCGGGCGCGGGCGCTGCTGCCGCCGTCGGGGCCATCGTCGGCGTAACCGTAACCACCGGTTGCACCACACCGGAAACACCCTTTTTGATCATGATCTTTGTTCCGTTGCTTTCCAGATTTAATTCGGTAATATCGGTCTCAACCAGCATTTGCATTAGCTCTTTAATTTCCTTAATATTCATAGTCACACTCTCCTTAAGCTTGGCAAATGAAACCGTTGTTTTTATTCCGCATTAAGCTATATTTTTCCTCTTTTTCTTTTGGTTTTTCGTAAGCGGCAGCTCCTTTTTTTAACCCAAGCTACGGTCTTTTATGATTTCGTGGCGTAAGCGGTAGTCGTGTGGGGGTAGCCAGCGTGGGTAATTTACTCCATGATACGTACTTGCTCCACCCGGTATCCGGTGATCCTGGTCACCAGTTCCCCGATCTCCGCGACCGCATTGGTGTTCAAAGTTTTACCCTTGACGATTACGGCCACCGTTTCGGGATAAACGGCCACCGCATTATGGGGATACCCCTTAGCGGTTAACAGGTTTTCCAGCTCATGCTCGATGGTTTGCCGTTGCATTAAAGTCAGCAGTTCATCATGGATCTTTGCCTTTTGGTCTCCTTCGGCCGTAAGCAGCATTTCTTCCAGTGTTTCTTGGAGACGACTCCGCTCGCGATCCCGGCTCCAGCGAAAATCAACCAATACCGCCTCATCGCTGTGCTGTTTTTGGGTTGAAACGGCCACGGCCAAAGGGGGGTCCGGCAACACCTCGCCAGAAGAATCAAAAGCAATCCGGCTGTAAAAGCCAACCCCAAGAAGGAGGAAAAAGCTAACACCCACCAAAAACCAGGCCAAAATTGGATCCAGCTTTTTTAGCTCCAATCTTTACCCTCCCTTTAAGTTTCTCCACTTCTCGGTTTTTACCTATACACTTTTAAAATATTAACCCCATGGTAATACAATCACCCGATGGAGCGCAATCCCTAGCAAAATCGCGGTTGCTTCGCCCAGTTGTTGGCGGATCGTCGGATCGGCCGCCCCCTCAGCCACCACCAAAACGCCACTGATCTCCGGTGCCTTTTGCCCGCTACAAACCGGGGCCTCAACCCCGCCGCTTTTCCGTTGGAAAACCGGTTCCCGCCGGAGCATGAATTCGCTGGCGCCATTCCCTTGTTCGTCAGGGGTCGTCCGTTCCTGCCGTTCCTCCCGGTAAAGCCACTGCTTTTCCTCGGTCGTCGCCAAGTGCAGATCGACCACAACCCGTCCCACCCCTTTAATCTGCGCCAAGATCGCCGCCACCTCCCGTTCGAGGCGACTTTCGGACCACCGCTCATCCGCTTTTTCCATCAACGTCAGCCCTTTCGCGGATAATTCCGCGTCGGTCCGCTCTGGCCTGGGCTGACCGTTCCCTCCCCAGAACATAAACCCGATGCCCATTCCAGCCAGCAAAAACAGGGTCAAAATCATCTTACGCTCTTTAGCCGGAAGTTTTTGTAAACCAAGGCAATTAAGGAGCTTATCTAGGCTAAACCGGCCATCATTATTCTTCTTGTTTGCCAAATTCCTTTTCCACCTCCACCTGATCCGGCTCCACCGCTAATACTTCGGCCACTGTCCTTTTTAAAAACTCCACCGCAACCCCCGGTTCGGCCGGCAACACCACCCGCACCTTTTGGATTTGCCCTTCTACGGCGCTGATCTCGACTTTAACCCCGGTGGTCCCCGTAACCTTCTCTAAAAACTGTTCTATCTTCGCCTGGACGACTGATCCCGTAAGCGCCGCCGCCTGCTCTTCACCCCGCCGCCGAAGGTTTAGTCCTTCCGCTACCAAGACCGCCGGGTCAGCCCGCCCCCAACCTTCGGCAAAAACCGGAAGTTCCATTGAAAAATCCCGGCCAACCTGAACCACTAAATTTACGAGGGAAAACAGGACAATCAGACCGATGACCATCCGCCCATATTTACGCATTCCGTCATCAGGCAGAAGAAGTTCGCAGAAGCCGGCCAACAGGATCAGCGCCAACAAACTTTTCAGCGCCCCTTTGATCAGTCAGCACCTCCTTCCCGTCGCTCGTAGCTCGTGACTCGTCACTCGTCGCCATCATCCTTTGTTCATGGCTCGTCACTTGCTGCTCATTGCTGGTCGTTCATTATCCTTTGCTCGTGGCTCGTGACTCGTCGCTCGCCGCCATCACCCATTACTCGTGGCTCGTCACTTACTGCTCGTTACTGATCGCCCGTCACACCTTGCCCGGCATTCGTCGTTGTCGTTTGTTGACCCGCTGCTCATCTCTGGGCGCTCGCTACTCATTGCTCGTTCCACCAAACTAGCGGCAAGCCGGACCAGACCTCACCGCATCACCGCGGTCAGATTCCCCAAACCGATCAAGATGGTGAGGCAGAAGAAGAACATCAAACCAACCACGGTTACCGTGGCAAAGATCACCATCACCGTCTTGCCGATCTCCTGTAAAGATTCGGCCAGGCGGTCCTGGCCCAGCGGCTGCACAAAGGCAGCAGCCAGTCGGTAAATAAAGGCTACCACCAGAATTTTTAAGGCCGGATAGGCACAGAGCAGAATCACACCTAAAGCAGCAAAAGCACCAAGGGCGTTTTTGATCAATAACGAACACCCGGCAGCCAGTTCCAGACTGTCGGAGACCACGCCCCCCACCAGTGGCACCAAGTTACCGGTTAAAAACTTTGCCGTCTGAATACCAAGGCCGTCGGCCGCGGCCACCGTCACGCCCTGGAGCGAGATCACACCTAAAAAAAGAGTCACCAGAAAAGTGAGGACGAGCACCGCGCCCTGCCGCGAAACCTCCGCCAGTTTCGTCACGGAAAAGCCTTCGACCAGGCGGGAGACTAGCCCGACGGTACCGGCCACTAAAATTAGAGGAAGGACCAAGTTACGAACGAGGCTAAGCACAATCCCGGTCCCGCCCCAGACCACCGGATGGCAGACCGTGGTCAATGTAATCCCACCTGCAGCGGCCAGTAAAGTAAAGATCGAGGGCAGGATCGCCAGGACAAATCCGTTCACCCGTTCCAATGCCGCATACGCCAACTGCATCGTAGCGGTGAAGCTTTGGATCGCCAGTCCCATCAGGACCAGGTAAATAATGTTGGCGACCAGATTGCCGATGCTCTCCCCCGCCCAGGCTTGTTGGAAATGGACCAGGACGCCACCGATCACGGCCAGAAGGAGCAACCGCCCTAATAGATGCAGATTGACCACGACCTCGCGACCAAGAAAAGCGGTCACCTTCTTCAGCAGCGCGCCCAGATCAAGTTTCATCCCCCCCTCGACCCAACCGCGCAGATCCCAACGGGGTAAAAGGGCCTGGGTCTCCCCGTCCAACCGGGCCAAAAAGGACGAAAGTTCTTCCAGATCAAGCGCCGCGATCTCCTGGTCCAGAATGGGGCCAACCGGATTAAGCTCCTGACCATGGGCAGGAAAGGCCGCCAAAAGCAAGACGGTAAAACACACCGCCAACCACCGGCAACCTTCGCGCTTTCTCCTCATCCCAATCCTCCCTTCGCCGCCAACAATTTAAAAAAGGCGGAGGACCATCTCGAAGATGGCAACCATGACCGGAACTGCCATGAAAAGAATGATAATCTTCCCGGCCAGTTCCAGGCGGAAACCCAGCGCGCTTTCGCCGGCATCCTTACAGATTTGCGCACCAAACCCGGATAAATAAGCAACCCCCAGCACCTTAAAGATGGTCGCCAGGTAATCCGGTTGAACCTGAGCTTTTTGCGCCAAGTAAGTAAAGACGCTGACAAGCTCGGTCAACCGGCCGATTAAACGCAGAAGAATCACAACGCCCACCAAAGCCGAGAGTAAAACCGCATATTCCTCGTATTCCCGGCGGAGGATGGTGATGAAAATTAACGAGACCAGCGTAATGCCGAAAAAGATGAGAATGTCCACAACGCCACCTCTTTAAAAGCCGAAGACCGCCCGGACTTCCTGGAAAAAACGCTGGATCATCTGAATCGCCACAATAAAGACCAGAACCACCCCCACCAAAGTGAGGATATAGGCATACTCATCTTTTCCCGCCTGTTTAAAAAGGATGTTAAGTAAGAGGACTATGATTCCCACGCCCGCAATTTTGAAGATCAGGTCCACCTCAGGTATCATCTTTTCCTCCTCCTCTTTCCGGTCAGTAAAAAATCAATACCACTATAGTCCCCGCCGCGATCCCCAAATACCGGTAAAGTCGCTCGTTCTTTTTGTACTCTTCTTCCGCCGCCGACGCTTGATGTTTTAACCTCGCTAAAGTTTGGCGGATCGCCGATACCTGATGTTCCCGATCGGTCGTACCAAGGGTCCGCCCGAAATCAATGAGCAAAGCCCAGTCTTCTGCCTTTAAAGCTAGCCCTTCCCGGTTTTGTGTTAAACTTTTCTCCCAGGCCTCATCGGCCGTTAACCCGGCCGGGCCGTTTAATTCCGTCGCAAAGCCCGAAAGGAGCGCTTTCGCCTCCTTCGGCAGCCGGGTGCTGATCCGCGTAAAGGCCTCCCCCAACGGCGCGCTCCCGTACCCGATCTCCGTCTCCAGCCACTGAAAACACTGGATCAAAGCGTTCAACAGTTGCAACCTTTTTTTCAAGAGGGTACTATAGATCCACCCGGCCGTCGTGCTGGCAGCGATGACCAACAAGGCGCCGATCATCTTCATCTTCTGACCTCCAAACGTTGAACTTGCGACAGTAATGCCTCCTTCGTCCGACCGTTCCAAACCCCCTCCAGGGTCCCCGGTCCTAACCGCCGACTCAGAACCACCACCCGTTCGACCAACCCTTGGGACCACAGACGCTGCAAAGACGGGCGCAGCGCAAAATCCTTTGTATCCCACGCGTGAGCCGTAGTAATAAAACCCACCCCCGTATTGAGAATCTCTTCGATCAGATCCAAGTCGCCGGGGCGGCCGATTTCATCGGTGGCAATCAATTGCGGCCCCATCGAACGTAACAACAAAAAAACCCCTTCCCGCTTTGGACACCCGGTCAACACATCCGTCCGCATACCGACATCAAGTTGGGGAACGCCTCGAAAGCTGCCAGCCACCTCACCCCGTTCATCGACCAGCCCGACTTTCACCGGAGCAGAATCCTCTTCGCCATTGCTAAAGCTCCGGACCAAATCCCGTAATAGGGTCGTCTTTCCCGCCTGGGGCGGAGAGATGATAATCGTCCGCAGCGGTCGGTCATCCATGGTCAGAAAAGGGAGGAGCTGGCGACTGATCCCCTTGAGCTCACGGGCAATGCGAATATTGATGCTCGTCACCCGCTTCAAACGCAGCATCGTCCCCCGTCCGACCAGACACTCACCGGCCAGCCCCACCCGGTGGCCACCAGGCAAAGTAATAAAGCCCTCACGTAACTCCTCTTCCAGCGTATAAAGGGAATTGCCCCCCATCAACTGGACCGTCCGGAGGACATCGGGCGCTTCGACTTTCAACGCCTGATCCGGCCTAAGCGTCGGTCCCCCGTCCGCCGTCACCAAAAGCGACTGTCCCACCTCAACCTGTAAGGGTTGTTCAGCCCGGAGACGAATCTCCTCCAGCTTCACCCATTTTTCCGGAACCGCCCGCCGGAACTTTTCCAGCGCCCACCGGATTTTAGGTACCAAAAAGGGCAACACTTGCTCTGTAAAGCCCACATCAACACCGCCTTTTTCCCAAAAAAAAGCCCGTCCCCTACTGTACATAAATATGGGGACGGGTTTGGAAATATGCTATTTATTCAGCTTAACTATGAGCTACCCTCCAACATCTGCGCACTCTCTTCACCCTCATCATCATCCAAAGGATAATACTGTTCTTCCAGGTAGCCCAGGTCTTCGTCGAGCGCCTCGACATACTCATTTAATTCATCATGATCATCACGGAGATCCTCTAGATCCATGGCGATCAAATCACAGATATTCAAGAGCTGGGTCCAGAGGACCTGATCTTTTTCGTCCTGAAATTCCTGGCCTTGAATTAACCCACGCAAATAAGCAACCTGTTCTTTCAGTTCCATTTCTCACCCTCCAATTCTGGTTCTGTCCTTAGTATAACTTGAGGTGAGAAAGGCTATCCATCAGCTTTTCCGTTATTAACGGCTAAGCGAAGCTATTTCGCCCGCCGTAGATACTCACCGGTCCGCGTATCGATCTGCAGAATATCTCCTTCTTCAATAAAGAGCGGAACATTCACCACCACACCGGTTTCAAGGGTCGCCGGTTTGGAACCGCCGGTCGCCGTATCACCCTTAAAGCCCGGCTCGGTCTGGACCACCGCCAAATCCACCGTTGTCGGGAGGCTAACACCGATTGCTTCACCATTATACATCTGCACCATCACGTTCATGTTCTCTTTGAGGAATTTGACCCCGTCGCCAATTGTCTTCTCGCCCAGGCTCAGCTGTTCATAGGTGTTGTTGTCCATAAAGACATAATCGTCGTCACTTTTATATAAAAACATCATCTCTTTCGTCTCAACCCGCGCCAGCGACACTTTTTCCCCCGCGTTAAAGGTCTTTTCCACCGTATACCCGGTCCGTAGATTTTTAAGTTTTGAACGGACAAAGGCCGCTCCTTTACCCGGCTTAACATGCATAAATTCAACCACGGTATAAAGTTGTCCATCAATTTCAACCGTCAATCCAGTCCGAAAATCATTTACAGAAATCATCCCAGTACCTCCTTAAGTCTTATCGTACCCAGAAGCGCCATCCTTTGACTCTTCTTTACTCCGTTTTTTAACTTTATTATTTTATCACAGGCCCGTCTTCACTGTCGAGGATAATCTTGGCAGTCGCCCTCGTCGCTAAGCTGGAGCACATACAGGGATGAAAACTTACTGCCACGCCGCTACGCCGCAAGTGAACCCAATAAAGCTGGCTGCTAAATCAGACAAGAATACAAGCGAAAAAAGGCTTTTCTAGACCGTCAGCCTCTTGGGGCTGGTGGTTAGATTCTCGATCCCTTCCTCCGTGACGACGACCACATTCTCAATACGAATTCCACCCCAACCGGTCAGATAGATTCCCGGTTCCACCGTACAAACCACCCCCGGTTCTAACACGGTTTCCTCGGTCTGTGACAGGCGTGGGAGTTCATGAATCTGCAGACCTAGACTGTGGCCCAGACCATGGCCGAAGCGTTCCCCATAACCGGCCGCCGTGATCACCTCCCGCGCCAACGCGTCGACTTCCTTACCGGTCATGCCGGCCCGCATTCCAGCCAGCGCCGTCTCTTGCGCCCGGAGGACTAGTTCATACAGCTCCCGCTGCTGGGTGGTAGGTGCGGCCCCGACCACGACCGTCCGGGTAAAATCGCTACAATAACCATCATACCGCGCGCCACCATCCAGCACCAGGAGTTCACCGGCTTCAATTTTTTTATCGGTCGGTACCCCATGGGGCAAAGCGCTGCGCGGTCCGGAGGCGACAATCGTCGGGAAAGATGTTCCTTCCGCCCCCAGTTGTCGCTGGTAATACTCGAATAGCGCCGCAATCTCCCTCTCGGTCCGCCCCGGTTTCAGTTCGGGGAGGAGCCGGGCCCAGGCCTGATCGGTAATCTGCACCGCTTTACGGATCGCCGCAATCTCCGCCGCCGACTTTCTCCGCCGCAACCGGTTCACAAAACCCTCGGTGGGCGTTAAAACACACCATTCCATCTGCCCGCTTAGCGCCCGGTAATTCTTTTCGACCAGATGTTCACTTTCAAACCCCCAACGGGAACGGCCCCCCGAACAGATCTTCCCAATCTCGGCTGCTACCGTTCCCCAAACTTGGGGATCGTGTTCTTTAACTTTAAAGCCAAAATCTTTCACTTCTTCCGTCGCCTGGTCCAGATAGCGGAAGTCCGTCAGTAATACTGCTTCCTCCCTGTTAATAACCAAAACCCCGGAAGAACCGGTAAAACCGCTCAAATACCTCCGGCTTGCCGGTGAGGTAATGACAAAGCCATCAAACTTTCCTTCAGTTAGTAGTTGGCGGAACTGTGTAAGTCTTTCCACTACGACCCACTCCTTCCGTCTTTGATCGTTCTTGATCGCAAAACCGGCCTTTGCCGGTTTCTCCTCTTAATAAGCTAGTCGCACACCAATGGTATAAAGCCCAAAATCACCAGCGGCTTGGGACGGAGCAGCCACCCGGCCGTACAAACTACCAAAGGAAAAATTCATCCCCGCTTCCCCCGACACGACCGCCCCATGCTCATCCACGAAATAGACTTCACCGCCTGGATAAAACGGTTTGGTTTCGTATTTGGCGGAAAGTTGGTAAACCGTCCCCGGAACTAATTCCGAAGTTACCAGCGAACCAGCAAACAATTTGTACAGCCCGCCATAAAGCCGTAAGTTCGTCACCGGAACAAACTCTATCCCAAGTTCAAGTTTGCCCCCATGTACGAGCAGAAGGGTATAAAAATCGGCATCCAAAACCAGTTTAAACCGTTCCGGTCCAAATTTCCCCCCTGCATTTAACCGGGGTAAAAGGACAAGTTTATCACCCTCGGCCACCAAAAATAAACCACCAAACCCATAATATAAGTTGGGTTCACCAAATTTAAAGGTCCCGTTTAAAAACATCCGTTGATCAAGGCCTAAAGCGCCATTTACCGCAAAAATTGACCCTTGTCCCACATCTTGACGTAAGGAAAAATGATAACTGGTGCCGATGCTTTCCGACCCGTATGTACCCAGTACGAAAACTTCAATCTCGCCCTGCTGTTCTTCCCCTGCCCACCATTCCGAAGATAAAATCATCTCATCCAAAAAGCCCGACGCCGCCACTGAGCCCGCTCCTCCTAGAAGCAAAAGTAAGCAAACAATCGTTATTAATAGCGTTCTCATTTAATACCTTCCTTACGATTTGTTTTTCGACTAATCAACCTCCACCGCACATGTTCATTGTACATATTTTGATTATACCAAACTTTACTTTAAACACCACAAAAAGTTTTCTTCCATTGTCCCGTGGGAACCAAACCATTCCTTGGTTCATAAAATACCATACCGTTTTTTTTATAAATTCTCTAATGCAAATTAGGAAAGGAGCTCCCCGCATGGGTATTTCTTACAACGAGCTTAAATACAGCATTTTATCGGAAGACGATCTTACCACCCTTCTACAAGGCTTTAACTTTACCCCCGAAGAACCCCGCTGGACCATCGTCAAGTATGTAGTCCGCGACGGCGATACCATTGGCAAGCTATGCAACCGCTTCAAGATCCCGCGGACCTTAATCTTAAGGCTTAACGCCCTTTCCCCTGGTTCCACCCTCAAACAAGGGGAAGTATTACTCCTCCCGGAACTATACGGCTAATAATTAGAGCGAAGGGAGAAACAGCCGTACTGAAACCGGCCGTCACACGGACAAGCTTTACCCCGATCCAGCTTGACTTTAACCCCCATCTGTGGAACAATACTTACATCTAAAATCAAGAGGAGCGTAAGGTCGATGCAAAATCTAACCAAGGGTCGGGAAGCCAAACTTATCTTCGCTTTTGCCCTCCCGATGCTGATCGGTAATGTGTTCCAACAACTTTATAACACTGTTGACAGTATTATTGTCGGTAATACCTTAGGCAAAGCCGCCCTCGCCGCCGTAGGCGCCAGTTTTCCCCTGATTTTTCTCCTGGTTTCGCTCATTATTGGCCTCACCATGGGGTCAACGGTTTTGATTGCCCAATTTTACGGCGCGGGCCGCCTTGACCAGGTTAAAAAGACCATTGAGACCACCTATATCTTTCTCTTTGTCGCCGCCCTCATCTTTACCCTGCTGGGCCTTGTCACCAGTAAACCGCTGTTAAAACTGCTCAAAACCCCGGCCGAGATCTTTCCCCTCGCCCAAGACTATCTCCAGATTATCTTCGCCGGGCTCATCTTTACCTTCGGGTTTAATACCATCAGTGCGATTTTAAGGGGGTTAGGTAATTCCAAAACCCCCCTCTATTTTTTAATCCTCTCCACTCTGCTCAATATCGTTTTGGATCTGGTTTTTATCCTTGTTTTCGGTTGGGGCGTCGCCGGGGCGGCCTGGGCTACCGTGATCGCGCAAGCGGTGTCTTTCCTTTTGGGTCAATTTTATCTCGCCCGCCGCTTCGAGCTCTTTCGCTTTGATTTAAAGAAGATCGCCTTTGACTGGTCCATCTTCCGCACCACCATAAAGATTGGTCTTCCCACCGGCATCCAGCAGATGTTGGTGGCCACCGGCATGATGGCCCTCTCCCGCATCGTCAATAATTTCGGGACCACCGCCGTCGCCGCCTATACAGCCGCGGGGCGGATCGACTCCTTCGCCTCCATGCCGGCGATGAACCTTTCCGCCGCCCTTTCCGCTTTTGTCGGTCAAAACTTGGGGGCAGGCAAACCGGAACGCGTAAAAAGAGGCTATCTCAGCACACTAGCCATGGCCGGGGCAATTGCCCTCGCCACAACCCTGACCGTCGCCCTCTTTGGCCGGGAGTTAATTGCCCTCTTCAATACCGACCCCGAAGTAATCAGTATTGGGGCCAGCTATCTAATTATTGTTGGTTCCTTTTACCCCATTTTTGCCTGGATGTTCATTACCAATGGGGTGCTACGGGGGGCGGGCGATACGCTAATTCCCATGTTGTTCTCCGTCTTTTCCCTTTGGTTGATCCGGGTGCCCGTCTCCAGCCTGCTCGCCCAGAGGCTGGGCACCAATGGGATCTGGTGGGGAATCCCCATTGCCTGGACGATCGGTGCTTTACTCGGTTTCGGCTACTTTCTATCCGGCCGCTGGAAACGGCGCTCCATTATTCCAACCACCAAAAAATAAAAGGAAAAGGGTCCGCCAAAGGACCCTTTTTTATCGCTGTGCTTCTCCCCACCCGGGACAATACCGGTTCATGGCCTGTTTAAACAGTTATAAATGATGCTCCTCATCCATAATGATCCGGGCGAGCAGCTCCCGAATATGGGGATCGGCAATTATCTCCTGTTGCCGGCGGTAATTACAGATCGCTTCCTGTTCCGCCGCAATGTCCGCCGCCAAACGGTCGCAAAGATCCTTTCCATAATAGACGTAGGAAGCATTCCAGTAAGTCGGGAAGTTATTGCTCAGTGTGCGGT
>JAAZDX010000188.1 GCA_012512605.1 Bacillota bacterium | reverse complement strand
GTCCCGCGTATGCCAGTAGGAAGCGGCGGGGTAATAAGCGACGCTCTCCATCAGCCCGTTCCTCCCTTCTCCCGTTCCTGGCGGAGGCGGAAGAGCTCGTTCCAAGCGTCTGCCGGCGAATCCGGGGCCGCATTCACCGGTGCCCCCGCCTCGGCCAAGCGGCGCAATAGCCCTAGTAAAAAAGGTAATTCCAGGTCTGGCGCTACCGCAGCGGCCTTTTGTGCCCAAGCGCTCCAGGTGGTATCGGCCCGAAGCTCCCCGCCGACCAAAACCAGAACCCGGTCGGTGAGCATGAAAAGAAAATCGGGGTCATGGGACGCAACCACAAGACCGATCTTAGTTTCCGTCCTAATCCGCTGTAAGGTTTGGCGCAAGGCTGCTTCCCCCGGACCATCCAACCCGATCGTCGGTTCGTCCAGGAGTAAGAAACGGGGTTTCATCGCTAATGCTGACGCCAACGCCACCCGTCTTTGTTCGCCTCCAGACAGCTGCAAAGGAGAAGTTTCCCACTTATCTCGGTCCAAACCAACCGCCGTTAAGGCCCAGGTCACCCTTGCTTCAATCTTCGCCGGTTCCAGATCAAGGTTCTCCGGACCAAAAGCTACCTCTTCCCGGACCGTAGCCGCGAAGAACCCGCGTTGGGGCTCCTGGATGGAGAGGACAATAGGACCCTCCTGTCCATGAACGATCATCCGGCCGGAAGTTGGCTTACGCAGCCCGGCCATAACCTGTAAAAGGGTGGATTTTCCCGAGCCAATCGGTCCAAGCAGGGCAACTGCTTCACCGGTTTTTATGGTAAAACTGACCTTATTTAGAGCCTTTAGCGGTACGTCCTCCCGGCCATAGACCACTGAGATTTCATCTAACCTTATTTCCATAATGCCGCCACCAGTTCATTTTCGTTTGCGATTACCGAACGATCAATTCCGAGCTCCGCAGCGACCTCGGTCGCTGGCGGGAGGGAGATCCCCCAGGCGCGGGCCTCTTCGGCCATTGTTAATAATGCCGTCGGGCGGCCGCGCCACACTACCCGCCCGTCAACCATTACCAACACCTGATCGGCGGTCATCACTTCCGCCAGACCGTGGGTAAACCAGATCATACTTTGACCATGGGTTTTCAGATCCTGTATGAGCCGGGTTATCCGGTGTTTTGTGCCCGGATCAAGCATCGCCAACGGCTCGTCCACTAAAACCAGTTTTGGCTTTAAAGCCCAGATATCCGCCAAAGAGAGTAAACGTTTCTCACCGCCGGACAAGGAATGGGGCTGGGCCGTCTTTAAAGCAGTCAGCCCGAATCGGGCCAGTTCCTCATCGACAATCCGCCGGATCTCCCGGGACGATCGAGTTCGGTTTTCCACCCCAAAGGCGATTTCCCGTTCAACGGTACTAGCAACAAACTGGTTATCCGGATGTTGAAACACCATTCCGACCTGTTGGTAAATATACTTTAGTTCATCATCATTGGCGGTCGAATACCCTTCCACCAAAACCCGGCCGGTCGTTGGTTTTAGCAGTCCACAACACAAACGGGCCAGGGTTGATTTCCCGGACCCGTTGGCACCAAGGACCGCTATAAAAGTTCCCGGTTCAAGCTCAAGATTAACCTGACAAACCCCGGTCTTTTCAGATCCGGGGTAGCAGTAGGAGACATCTTCTAAGATGAAGAAACGCGCCATGGTATTAGACTAGTTCGATCACAGCCATCGGAGCGGCATCGCCACGACGGGGTCCGATCTTTACCACACGGGTGTAGCCCCCGTTCCGATCCGCATACCGGGTCGCAACCTCGTCAAACAGTTTTTTGGCAACGGCCTTATCCACGATCACCTTGGCAACTTCACGACGGGCACTAAGGTCTCCTTGTTTCCCTAAGGTATTCATTTTTTCGGCCAAAGAACGAATCTCTTTCGCCTTCGTCTCCGTTGTGGTGATCTTCTCATGTTTAATGAGTTCGGTAACTAAATTACGGAAAAGCGCTTTCCGGTGGCCCGTCGGGCGACCTAAACGTCGTAAGTTCATGGTAATTCCCTCCTTCAGGATGAAATTGGACCGGGTTAGTAATCATATTTTTCGGTTAAAAAGGTGGAAGGAATTATTCTTCCGACTTCCGAAGGGAAAGACCAAGTGCGGCAAGTTTCGTCTCCACTTCCTCAAGGGATTTCTTCCCGAGGTTACGCACTTTCATCATATCCTCCGGCGTCTTTTTGATTAATTCTTGCACCGTATTAATTCCGGCTCGTTTCAGGCAGTTATAGGACCGAACCGACAAATCCAGCTCTTCAATGTTCATTTCCAAGATCTTATCTTTGGATTCTTCCTCTTTCTCCACCATAATCTCGGTTTCGCTTACCGTATCACTCAAGTTCACAAAGAGCATCAAATGTTCGGTCAGGACTTTCGCCGCCAGGCTCACGGCTTCCACCGGGTTAATACTACCGCTGGTCCACAACTCCAGAACTAATCGATCATAGTCTGTAATCTGACCTACACGGGTGTCTTCCACCACATAATTGACTTTATGCACCGGGGTGAAGATGGAATCGACCGGAATCGTCCCGATCACATCATCCGGTTTCTTATTTCGTTCGGCTGGAACATATCCTCTTCCTCGGTCAAAGGTGACGTCCATCACCAGGCTACCACCTTCACTCACGGTGGCAATATAGTGGTCCGGGTTTAAAATCTCCACATCACTGGGGACCATAATATCGGCCGCCGTCACCTCTTTGCTCTCCCTCACTTCGAGCCGGGCAACCTGCGGACCATCCCCATGAATCTTGACCATCAATTGCTTGAGATTCATAATGATCTCAGTGGTATCTTCCACGACCCCTGGGAGCGTAGAAAACTCATGCAGGACCCCTTCGATCTTTACGGCTGTTACCGCCGCCCCCGGTAGTGAGGACAACAGCACCCGCCGCAGAGAATTCCCGAGGGTCGTACCGTATCCTCTTTCCAAAGGCTCAACGATAAACCGACCATAACGGTCGTCTTTGATTTCGTCCATTATCACCCTGGGCTTTTCGATTTCAATCATACAAAAGCCTCCCTTCTATCCTTAGGTCCAGGCATAGACCATGAGTTTAACGGGAGTAAAGTTCGACAATGAGGTGTTCCTGGACCGGAACGTCGATCTGTTCCCGCGAAGGTATAGAATTAACCCGGGCGGTCCAGCTATTGGTATCCAATTCTAACCATTCAGGGATATTTTGGCCATTATTCGCTTCGAGAATACCTTTAATCAACGCAGAATTAGTGGCATTCTCTTTCAAGGTAATCACATCGCCCGGTTTTACCTGATAAGAAGGGATGTTAACTTTGCGGTCATTAACACGGAAGAAACCGTGTCTGACCAGCTGCCGGGCTTCCCGCCGGGATCCGGCCAGCTTTAAGCGGTAGACCACATTGTCTAACCGGGTTTCTAAGAGCTGCAGCAGATTCTCACCGGTAATACCCTTTTTCCGTTCGGCAAGCTCAAAGTACCGACGGAACTGGCCTTCCAAAAGACCATAAATCCGGCGGCATTTCTGTTTTTCCCGAAGCTGTAAGCCATATTCGGATAATTTCCGCCGCGCCTGGCTTTGACCATGCTGACCAGGGGCATAGCTTCTCCGGTTAAAACTACATTTATCGGAAAGGCAACGGTCGCCCTTTAGAAACAGTTTCTCCCCTTCGCGACGACATATTTTACATACTGAACCGATATATCTTGCCATCTAGTATTTTACACCTCCTCTAGTTAGACACGACGCCGTTTTGGTGGACGGCAACCATTGTGCGGAATCGGAGTAACATCTTTAATCATACTCACTTCCAACCCAGCCGCTTGCAAAGAGCGGATCGCCGCTTCCCGTCCCGCGCCAGGCCCCTTCACAAAAACCTCGACTTGATTTAGACCAAATTCCATCGCTGCTTTGGCCGCATTTTCTGCCGCCATCCCCGCCGCGTAAGGGGTATTCTTCCGCGAACCTTTAAAGCCCATTGCTCCGGCTGAAGCCCAGGATAAAACATTCCCGTTCTGGTCGGAGATGGTAATGATTGTATTGTTAAATGTAGATTTAATGTGGGCCGCACCGTTCTCTACATACTTCTTCTCTCTTCTTCTGCCTCTAGTTCCTCTTCGCGGAGAAGCCATTGGTCATCCCTCCTTTATGCTTTATGCCTTTCTTTTACGTCCTACCGTCTTGGCCGGGCCTTTTCTGGTCCGGGCGTTCGTTTTCGTGCGTTGCCCCCGTACCGGTAAACCCCGACGGTGACGGAACCCACGATAACTGCCGATCTCGATCAGACGTTTGATGTTCATGTTCTCTTCCCGACGAAGATCCCCTTCCACCTTATACTCATGGTCGATCACTTCGCGAAGCTTTGAGATCTCGTCTTCGGTTAAATCCCGCACTCTGGTATCGGGACTAACCCCGGTTTTCGCCAGAATCTCACGGGATAAGGATAACCCAATACCATAAATATAAGTCAACGCAACTTCCAATCGTTTATCCCTTGGTAAATCGACACCCGCAATACGCGCCAATCTTCTTCCCTCCTTTTAACCCTGTTTCTGCTTGTGCTTGGGATTAATACAGATAACCATAACCCGCCCCTTCCGACGGATAATCTTACAATGCTCACATAACGGTTTCACTGACGGCGCAACTTTCAATGGTGT
>JAAZDX010000187.1 GCA_012512605.1 Bacillota bacterium | reverse complement strand
CAAAAGCGGGGCATACTGGAGACTTTAGCTGGTTGTTTTCTGATTATTACCGGGTTGATGTTCTACTCGTCACAAGAAAGGGAGAAGGAGATCTGGCTCGAGAAGGCGTTTAAGTTTGTTTTGTACCCTTTCCAAAAGGGAATCTATTACGTGACCACTTTTGTGACGGATTCGTGGACGACCATCAATGAATTGGGAGCATTGCGTCGGGAGAACGACGAGATGCAGAGGCGCCTCTCCGAGCTGGCGACGGAACTATCCCAGCTGGAGCAGTTAAAAGCGGAGAACGAACGGCTACGGGAGCTTTTACAGTTCAAAATCGCTTCGACTTTGGAATTGATCCCGGTCGAGGTGGTCGCCAGAAACCCCCGTAACACAAGTGCCACGATCACGATCGACAAGGGAAGTAACTTCGGATTAACCCGGAATATGCCGGTGATCACCGCGGAAGGTCTGGCGGGACGGTTGCTCAGGGTGGAACCCTTCTCGTCCGAGGTTATTTTACTGACCGATCCCCGCCCCGGCAACAGCATGAGCGGGGTGATTGAACGCACCAGGGAACTGGTTTATATCTATGGTGGTGGCAAAAAGGGGACTTGTTTGGTTAAACCGTCGGATTTGAGTGTTAAGTTACAAACCGGTGACCGGATTTTAACTTCGGAATCCAGTTTGTTTTTCCCCAAGAATCTAGTGATCGGCACCCTTGTTGAAGTATACGCTTCGGAAGACGGGTATGAACAATATGCCTATTTGGAACCGGCCGCCGACTTCAGTCGGTTGGAGTATCTGTACGTGGTTAAGGAGAAGTGAGGAAAGGAGGAAGGGGCATGACGGTTGGGAAGTATGTGTTGTTTGTCCTTATTCCGTTGGCACTACAGACTTCGCTCTTTCCCCATCTTTCTCTCTTTGGGGTGATTCCGAACCTGGTTTTAGTTACCACCATTTGTTATGGTTTGTTACAAGGGATCCGGCCGGGGTTGTATTTTGGGCTGCTTGCCGGACTCTGTTTAGATCTGGCCAGCAGCGGCATTTTGGGAATAAACATAACAATCCTGGGGCTCCTGGGGTTTGGCACCGGTTATCTGGAAAGGCTGGTTTTCAAAGGGTACCTGGTCATTCCGCTCTGCACGGTTCTGGCCGGAACCGTTATTGCCGAACTCTTTTCCTACACTATCTTGTTGGCCTTTGGTTGGCGGCTTGGATTCCTTTCCTTTCTCGGGGCGACGCTTTTACCCTTATGCCTGTATAATCTGGTTCTTACAGCCCCGGTCTATTTCGGGCTTAAAAAAGGCCTCGATCTACTTGACAAACGAAGGTTAAAGGTTGGTGCGTGAGTTGAAGAACCGAACAATAAAAGGACTGGAGCGAAGTGTTAAACTCCTGAGCATCTTGGTGATCTTCATCTTCTCTGTGCTCCTTTGCCGCCTTTGGTATTTACAGATTGTTAAGGGAGAGGAAAAATACGCCGAATCAAGTAGTATCCGGATGCGGCCAATTCGGATTACGGCCCCCCGGGGGAACATTTATGACCGGCGGGGCGAATTATTGGTAACCAGCCGGTTTTCGCATGTTGTGTCCGTCGTTCCGGAAGATATTAAAGATAACCCTTATGTGGTTCGTTTTTTAAGCCAAGTTTTGGAATTGTCCGAAACAGAGTTGTTTCAGATGATGGAAGAGAGCGCCAAATACCAAAAGGACCAGTATGTTCCGTTGAAAAGGGATGTGGATCCGGCGGCAATTGGCCAGATTCTGGAAGCAAAACTGGACCTGCCCGGTGTTGTGGTGGAAGATTACCCGGTTCGTTACTACCCGAAAGGGGAATGGGGTGCCCATCTTTTTGGTTATCTCGGTGAGATCAGTGAAAATGAACTGACGCCGCGGCGCGGTCTTGGGTACCGGCTTGGGGATGAAATCGGCAAGATGGGTTTGGAAAGAACCTTTGACTATGAACTCAAAGGGGAAGAGGCCATCCGGATCTGGGAAGTGGACCGGGTGGGGCAGCCCATTAAAGTATTGGAAGAAAAGAAGTATGTCCCCGGTCATAATCTTCACTTGACAATCGATGCCCGTTTGCAGGCTGTGGCGGAACAGGCGATCCGTGATCAGATCGCTTGGGCCCAAACCCAGACCAACGAACAGGTCAATAAGGCTAACGCCGGCTCCATCGTGGTGTTGGATCCCCGTAGCGGCGGGATTCTCGCCCTGGTTAGTTATCCGGAGTTTGATCCCAACCTTTTTGTGGGCAATATTTCGCGGTCGGCCTTCAATGAATTGATCAATAACCCGTTGAACCCCTTTTCCAACCGGGTAACGCGGGGGAAATTCATGCCCGGCTCCACCTTTAAACCGATTACCGTCCTCGCCGCGCTGGAGGAAAACTTGGTTGATCCCGCGGAGACTTTCAACTGTACGGGTGTGGTGCGGTTTGGCAACCGGCAGCTCAGGTGTAGTCCGGCCCATGGCAAACAGAGCGTGGTTGACGGCTTGAAAAACTCCTGTAATACCGTCATGGCGGAGCTGGCCTTTCGATTGGGACCGGAAAAACTGGCGGCCTATGCCAGGCTGCTAGGTTTGGGTACGAAGACCGGCCTAAACCTGGAGCCGGAGGAGCTGGAGGGATTGATCGGCGACCCGGAATGGAAAAAAAAGGCGCGAGGTGAACCCTGGTATCCGATGGAAACGGCGCTGATTGCCATTGGCCAAAGTTTTGTTGATGTGACCCCAATGCAGCTGGCCCAGGTCTACTCCACCATTGCCAGTGGTGGTACGGTTTATCAACCCCAATTGGTCCGGGAGATCACCACCGCTGCCGGGAAGACAGTGACCAAATTTGCGCCGAAAGTAGTTCGGGAGATTAAGATTAAACCGGAGCACCTGGCCATTGTGCGGGAAGGTTTAGAGCAGGTCGTGACGGATGGAACCGCCCGCTATGTTTTCCAGGGCTTTCCGCTCGACCGGATTCCGGTGGCCGGAAAAACGGGGACCGCCGAGAATATCGGGAAGAACGATTATGCCTTTTTTGCCAGCTACGCGCCAGCCGATCATCCCGAACTGGTGGTGGTTGTCGTGGTTGAAGAAGGCGGCTTTGGTTCCCAGGCGGCGGCACCGGTGGCCCGGAAGATCTACGAAGCCTATTTTGGGCTGGATCAACCGGCGACCGCGGAAACGGTAAGTACCGTAGGGGCCGGGGAGTAATCGGATGCGCTTTCCGTTAAGACGATTCGGGCAACGGAAGACCAAGACCGACGGGAGGAATTTCCAACTGCGGTGTGGAATAAAAAGATAAAATTGCCTAAGGTGTGAGCGAAGGATGATAGTACCGGCGACAAGGCCCGTCCACGATGAACAACTGGTCTTTAAGGGACTAAAGCAAGGGTTGACCCTGTTTGTTCCCGAAAGGGAACCCTTTGGGCACTGGTTGGAAGTACTGGATCAGCAATTAAACCAAGCCAAAGGTTTTTTTCAGGGCGGTGCCATCTTGGTTGAACTGGGCGAGCGCCAATTATCCCCCGGCGAACTGGCCGGTTTGAAAAAAGTGTTGGCGCAATACCGGATCCGGATCAAAGGTTTCAATCCGGGGCTCCGGAAAAAATTTAACCCGCGGCCTGAAAAACGGCCACCGGCAACCACCGGTGTTTTACTGGTCAAAGGAACCGTCCGTAACGGGCAACGGTTGGAAAATGAGGGCGATATTGTCGTTAAAGGGGATTTGAACCCCGGAGGCGAGATTGTGGCGACCGGGGATATCATTGTTTTGGGTGCCTTAAGGGGGATTGCCCATGCTGGAGCCGGGGGAAACGTTAAAGCGGAGATCATTGCTTTTACTTTAGCCCCGGTTCAATTGCGGATCGCTCATATTTTTTCGCGCGCCCCGGAAGAAAGGAAAGGGCGGCAAGGCCCGGAGGTTGCTTACATCAAAGGGGAAAAGATTGTTGTTGAGCGATTATAGGAGATAAAGGAGGAGTCTTTATGGCTGGACGGGTGATCGTTGTAACTTCCGGAAAAGGTGGCGTCGGAAAGACCACAACCGTGGCGAATATCGGGACCGGATTGGCCCTGCGCCATAAAAAAGTGGTGATGATCGATGCCGATATAGGCCTGCGCAATCTGGACGTGGTGATGGGGCTAGAAAACCGGATCATTTATGACTTGGTTGAAGTGGCGGAGAAGACCTGCCGTTCGGTTAATAAAGCGCTCATCAAGGATAAAAGGCTGAGCAACCTTTTTCTGCTCCCGGCGGCACAGACGCGGAATAAGGATGCGATCAGTCCGGAACAGATGGTTGCGATCATTGATGAATTAAAAGAGGAGTTTGATTACGTTCTTTTGGACTGTCCGGCCGGAATTGAACGGGGCTTTGACAATGCGGTGGCCGCAGCGACAGAAGCGATTGTCGTGACTACTCCCGAGGTCTCCGCGGTCCGTGACGCCGACCGGATCATCGGGTTGTTGCAAGACCGAGAGATCTATGAACCGGTGTTGATTTTGAACCGGCTCCGCCCGGATATGGTGCGCAAAGGCGATATGATGGACGTGGATGACATTAATGACATTTTAGCCATAAAACTGCTGGGGATTGTCCCGGATGATGAGGAGATTATTATTTCGACGAATAAAGGAGAACCGGCTGTTTTAAACGGTCAATCCAAAGCAGGGGAGGCTTTCCGCAATATTGTCCGCCGGATGGAAGGCGAAGAGGTTCCGTTTATGACGGTCAACGGTGAACCAGGACTCTTTGGCCGGTTCTTAAAGTTACTGAATGGGAAATAGGGTATGTGGAGCCCAGGAAGAAGCGGAGGGAAAGGGGTAGGAATGAATGAAATTGTTTCGTGACGAATCCCCCAGCAAAAATCAGGCGGTTGAAAGGTTGCGTCTGATCCTCGTTCATGACCGGGCGAAGGTCTCCACCGGTCTGCTTGAGCAACTAAGGGGAGAGATCATCAATGCCATCTCCGAATATGTGGAGATTGAAGAAGATGAGATCGAGATTGAACTGAACGCCACCGAATCAAAGGCCGAACTAGTCGCCAATATTCCCGTAGTGAAGGTGCGTCGCGCTGTCGAGTAACACCGCCGCTGGCGTTAAAGAAAAAGGTGACGAAAGTTGTGGGATAAGAAGACATTTAAAAACATCGATTATTATCTGCTCGTTTCTGTTCTTCTCTTGGTCATCATCGGTTTGGTGATGGTTTATAGTGCGACCAGAAACAATTACGATCTGACCGGAGGCGACCCTTTTGCGCTGGTCAAAAAACAACTGATGGCTGCTGTCATCGGGGTTGTCGGGATGATCCTAATCATGTTCAGCGATTACCGGCTGCCCGATCTGATGTACCAGATTCTCTACGGGGTAAACCTTGTTTTACTGATTTTGGTCCTTTCGCCCCTCGGCATGGAGGTGAAAGGGGCGAAATCCTGGATTAACCTCGGTGGGTTTTCCTTACAACCTTCGGAGTTTGCGAAGTTGTTGGTGATTCTGACGCTAGCCAAACATTTAGCGGAGAAAGAGGATCCCGAATCCTTCTGGGATCTGTGGTCGCCCTTTGTGCATATCGCCATTCCGCTGCTGCTGATCCTACTGCAGCCAGATTTGGGGACCACGCTTGTTTTTATCTTTTTCTTCTTTGTCATGCTGTATATCGCCGGTTACAGCCGCCGCTTTTTAGCGGGGATTATCCTGACCGGTGTGGTTGCTTTGGTTTTGCTCTTTGCCGGCCACTACTATTTTGGGACCCCTCTGCCGTTTAAAGAGTACCAGATCCAACGGATGATGATCTTTCTCAATCCGGACCGGGACCCTACGGGAAGCGGTTGGAATGTGCGGCAGGCGATCATTGCGGTCGGGTCCGGCCGCTTTTTCGGGAATGGGCTTTTCCAAGGGACCCAGGGACGCTTGGGTTTTTTACCGGAAAGCCATAATGATTTTATCTTTGCGATCCTCTGTGAGGAATTGGGTTTCAT